>JAHZJA010000775.1 GCA_022601155.1 Deltaproteobacteria bacterium
ATCTCGGCGGAGGTCGGGGTGGAGAAGCCAGATCCCCGGATCTTCGCGCGGGCCTGCGAGCGCGTGGGGGTGGAGCCCGCGGCCGCGCTGCACGTAGGCGATGATGCGGGAGACGATGTCGGCGGAGCGCGGGGAGCAGGCTGTGCCGTACTACGCTGGCCTGACGAGGTGGGGAGCTTTGCTGCGCTCGCGCGTCGGTTGTTGCCCGCGTGACCACGGGTATGGGGTCACGCTTGCGCACGCGGGTGTCTCGCGGCGCGGCTCGTCAGCGCCCCCGGGAGACGAGGTGCGCCCGCCCACGGGCACGAGGTGGGCTGAGCATGTTGGCGCCCACCGCCCGCGGTAGGCTCTCAGTCATGCCCTGGATCGAGGTCGTCTCCGTTTCCGCTGCCACTGGTTTGCTTCGTCGGATCTACGACTCGGCGCTGGACAGGGCGGGACGGGTGTTTCATGTGGTCTCGTTGCAGAGCCGCCAGCCACAGGTGCTCGATGCCTCGATGCGGCTGTACCTGCGGGTGATGCAGGCGCCACGAGAGCCCCTGAGCCGAGCTCGTCGCGAGATGATTGCGGTGACGGTGTCTCGGGTCAACGCGTGTGGCTATTGAGCGAAGGCGCATGCCGAGGACCTCCGGGCTGAGGTCCAACACCACCCCGATGTCGACGCCGATGCGCTCGTCGACGCAATCTTGGTCGACCATCACACTGCGCCGATCTCCAGCGAGGACCGGGCGATGCTCGACTATGCGGTCAAGCTGACGAGAACACCGCAGACGATGACCCGCGACGACGTGGAGGCGCTGCGGACCGCCGGCTTCAGCGACGCTGCGATCTCCCACATCGCGCAGGTGACCGCGCTGTTCAACTACTACAATCGCATCGCGGACGGCCTGGGGATCGAGCCCGAGCCCGACTGGTAGCGCGCAGGCGCGCAACGATCCTGATCGGGCTTGACGTCTGGCTCTCATGATTTATTATGGGTGGGCGGTCACCCATAATAAATCAGCACCATGGCAACAATCCAAAGCAATTTCATCGAGGTCGAGGGAATCCAGATCCACTACCTGGAGGCGGGGTCGGGGGATCCGGTCGTGATGCTGCACGGTTGGCCGACCAATGCGCAGCTGTGGCGGCACAGCTTGTCGCAGCTGGGGGAGCATCGTCGGGCCATCGCCATCGACCTGCCGGGCTACGGGCTGTCGGGCAAGCCGCTGGATGTGCGCTACTCGTTTGGCCTGTACGCCAAGATCCTCGATGGCGTGCTCGCGGCTCTCGGCATCGACCGTGTCGGCCTCGCCGTGCACGACGTGGGAGGTCCGCTGGGGCTGTACTGGGCGGTGCGCAATCCACAGCGGATCACATCGCTCGCGCTGCTCAATACCCTCGTCTACCCCGAGCGATCATGGATGGTCTGGGCATTCGGCATCGCGACATACGTGCCCGGGCTCCGCCACTGGATGTCGAGTCCGTCGGGTATCGCCCGGATGATCCGCATGGGCGTGCGCAACCAGGCCCAGATCACCGACGAGGTCGCCGAGCTGTACGCCGCTCCGTTCGCGGACCGCGACGCTCGCAAGGCGCTGCTGCTGGCGGTACACAGCCTCAGCAATCGTGGCTTTCGGTCGATTGGCGAGGGCCTCGGAGGTCTCACCATGCCCCTGCGAATCATCTACGGCGAGCGTGACATCGCGCTCCCCGACGTTGCCAAGACGATGGCCCGGGTTGCCGCCGATCTACCCCATGCCGAGGTCACGTCGATTCCCGACTGTGGCCACTTCCTGCAAGAGGATCAGCCCGTGCGCGTCGCCGAGTTGCTCACGGAGTTCTTCGCACGGCCGCTCGACGCCCAGGCCCCGCGCGCTCGTTCGTGAAGCGGTATCCTTCGGCGCGCGTCGACCATGCCGCGAATCTCCCGGGAACAACGCGAACAGGTGCGTGCTCGCCTGCTCGACAGTGCGGCGCAGCACTTTGCCGCGCATGGATTTGGTGGCGCCAACATCAATCGCATCTCCATCGACGCGGGGTGTGCCAAGGGCACCGTCTACAACTATTTCCCGTCCAAGGAGGCACTGTTCGCCGCGGTCCTCGGGGTGGGCAGCGACGAGACGGTTCGCCGCTATCGCGCTCGCGCTCCCGCGGCGGATCTACGCGAGCAACTCATCGTACTGACCCGGGAAGACGTCGCATTGGTGCGCAAGCACGAGGCCTTCATGAAGGTGATCGTGCGAGAGGGCCTGGTGGGCAACCCCGCCACCCGCAAGCCGATCGAGGCGGGGCTCGCTCCGTTGATCGGGTTGTTGGTCGAGCTGATGGGCCCGGCGCAGGCCCGCGGCGAGCTCCGGGCCGACCTTCCGTTGCCGCAGCTGGTCACCACCTTCGGTCTCCAGATGACGATGCTCTACGCAGAACACTGGCGCAGCGGTGGCCGCTGGCCCACCTGGAAACAGCTGCCCGAGGTGTTGGTGGGCATGTTCCTCGATGGCGCGGCGCATCGGTAGTCGCCCGCTCGACCCGTATCGATCGGGTGGCGCGGGCCGAGGGCACGGCGTACAACCAACGGTGGTGGGTGTGGTCCGAGTCGTGTGGAGAGGCCTCGCGCTGATGATCGTCGGTGGGTGCAGACCGCCCGCAACGCCGGACACGGTGCCGGGCGCGGAGGCGGCGGTACGGGTGGAGGCATTGGCCCCCACGGCAGGCGCGGGCGATACTTCGGCGCCCGCCGTACCCAGCGAGGGAGCGCCGCACGACAACCCGCATCGGCCGGCCGACGTGCCCCCCGCTGCACCCGCCACACTGAGCGTCAACGACTTGGTCGGCCATCCTGCGCGGTGGAACGCACAGTCCGTCGTCGTCATCGGCCGGCTGCGACACGTCACCGACCGGTGCACCAAGGCCGTGCCTCCCAGCTGCACGGGCCACTTTCAGCTGTACGACGCTCACGAGCCCAAGCCGATGACGGTGCGGCTGCTGGCGGGAGCCCAGCCCGTGCCCGTGGCCTGTCGCGTCGCGGCGTCGGAATTGGTCGCATGGTCGCCATGTGAGCCCCAGGAGGTGGATCCCACGCGGTGCTATCGGGTCGAGGGGGCACTCGCCTACGACGCCCGGGGGGCACGGTTCTCGCCGACCCGCGTCGAGGTGCTGCCCGTCGACAGTGGCTGCACGCCGCACTAGGGTCGGCCCTCGGAGGGCGCAGTGCCGCCGCCGACCGCCGAGGTCGCGTTCCAGATCAGACACTCCCGAGTCATCGAGGACTGACCTCCACTGACACCCGTGGTCGCCGTGCAGCGTTCGTTGCAGCGTCCGTACTGCAGTGTCGCGACCGACTACAGCGAATGCTGCATTCGTCCGCGGTCTGCAATCCGGTCCTACGGGTGGCGCGTCTCCGTCCCCGCGGCGCCCGGATGGCGTCGCAGTACCCCAAAGGAGATGACGAACATGAACGACGCAATCCCCTCCGTGCTACGACGCCTGCTTCCGGTCGCAACCGCGGTTGCATTCGCGAGCGGCTGCCTTGCTACGACGGACGACGAGTGGTCCGACGAAGAGTCCTCGCTGCGTGCGGCGGCGTTGGATGGACCCAACGCGCAGGACGAGGTGCCGCTCGACGACGGCTTCGACGGTGAGCTCGAGGAGGAAGTCGAGCCGCAGTGCCAGGACTACGACAAGGGCGGCAATTGCCTGTGGCCCTGGGACGGTCCGACCCTCATCAAGGTGATCGAGCTCGAGTGCGAGGCGGCGCCAGCGGTGGACTCCACCTGCGCCAGCGAAGCGGTGCCGTGCCATACGGTCGATCCCGATCTGGAGCAGCGGTGCGAGGTCTTCACCTGCGAGGGGGTCGACGAGGGTGACCCCATGCAGATCTGCGAGGGCAAGGTGACCGTGGGCGGCTGCACCTACAGCGCGGAGCACTGCACCGACCACGTGTAGGCGGGGCTACGCATTCGCGTGGCACTGAAGGGTCGGCCGGCGGTGGTCGTCGACCGGCCCAATGGCACAGTGCTCGCGGCCCTGACCCCGAGGTGACCAAAGGCTGATCATCGCGCGAACCCCCTCTACGGAGACAATGAGAGCTGGCGGTTGCGACGCTGGGCGCTATGGTGCCGCCCATGATCGGTGGAAGTATCGTCTCGTCGCAGGAAGATGGTCTGGCCAAGCTCGCCAAGCACGCCCGGGTCGTGTTGGTGGTCATCGCGGCTGTCCAGGTCGGTGCGGTCGCCCTGTTGTGGGTCGCGGGCGGCGCTGCCGAGCACACTCTCATCATTCCCTCCCTGATAAGCGCGGCGATCTACGGCGGGCTGGCGCTGTGGGCCCGGGTTGCTCCCCTGCCCGCGGTGCTCGTCGGGTTTGCGATCTACCTGGCGGGGGTGGGCCTGTCGATGGCTCAGGGCGGTAGCCTCTTCGATGGCATCCTCTTCAAGGTCATCTTGCTGGCATTGTTCCTCAACGGGATCGCCTCGGGACGGCAGTACAACGAGGCCAAGAAGCGCCTCGGGCTCTAGCCTCGACTTTGGCGGTTTTCCGCGCGCCATAACACCGCCCCCGACCGCTGTCGCAGTGTTTTCGCTCCTCGACGCATGACCCGATGCGCCTTCGAAGCGCAGCCTCGCCAGGCAGCTGCCGCTGACGGCGTTGTGGCCCATGGAAAACCGCCAAAGTCGAGTCTAGCAGCCCGTGGTGAAACCCGGCGCGGTGAATCGCGAAGGATTGTTGGCTCCTGGGTCGGAGCCGAAACGCCGCTGTACCGGGCGTACTGCAAGTTTTGGCGACACCGCCAGGAGCCAACAAGACGAGCGAGACATCGTGTC
>JAHZJA010000776.1 GCA_022601155.1 Deltaproteobacteria bacterium
CGCTTGGGGTCGCCCTTGGCGAGCAGCGCCTCCTTGTCGTGGGGCAGCAGCTCCTCGCTCGGGATGTCGAAGTGCACGTCGAGCAAGATGAGGTCGACGCCATCACCGTGTCGGCCGAGCAGCTGCGCCGCCTCGCGATAGTTGCGAGCGGGCGGCAGGAACACGTGCTCGGGCATGAACCGCTTGCACAGCTCGAGGTACTTGTCTTCGTCGTCGACGATGAGAATGCTCGACATCTACGGTCATCCTCCTCGCAGCAGCCGACGATGAAGGTCGCGAAGCGCGGCGCGGATCTGCCCCTGCGCGCTGCGGATCTCTGGGCGTGCGGCCGCCACCGCGTCGCGATCGGCGGTCCGTAGGCCGGCCTCATGCGCGTGCAACACCGCGACCGCAGCCTCCACCGTGTGCAGCTCGGGTTCAGACCATGGCTGCGGCAAGTCGTGGGTGTGCGCCGCCCAGACCTCCCACGCCGGCTGCTCGGCCGCGTCGTGGGTCCGCGTGCGCAAGATGTCGGCCTGCAGCGCGTCCAGCAGGGCGTCGGTCAGCGGGCCTTCCCACGCCTCGTCGTCGAAATTGGCCGACTGCCACGCGACGTACTTGCCCAGGTCGTGCTTGAGGGCGGCAGCCCGTTCGGTCATCGATAGCGCGGACGTCTCACTCACGGCGGTTGCAGGAGACGATACCCCAACCGATCGACTCCGAGAATCACGACCGACCGTCAGAAACTGGAGGCTCGACATGCAGGGGTAACCGCGGCCTGTCGTCGCGTTCGTTCGCTCGGAGCCCTTCATGAACACGCCCCCTCGCGATCCTCCCCGCGGGCTCACCTCGTCGTGCGCCATCGTCCTTGCGATGTTCGCGGGGGGCCCTTCGGCCTGTTTCCAACCCCCCGTCGACCTCCCGTTCGCCGACGGCGGAGCGCAAACCGATGGCGAGCCGACGACGACGACCGCCGAGACCACCGCCGGCCCCGCCGACACCGGTCCCAACACCGCAACCGGGTCGGTGCCTCCCATCGATGACCCGAGCACGGGACTGGCCGACGGCACCGACACCGAGGTGGACTCCACCACCACCACCTCGGCGACCACGGCGACGCCCGATCCCGACTCCACTTCGGGGTCGGGCTGCCCGGCCGAGCCCGCGTGCGAGGGGCTGGTGTGCGGCGCCCCGGCCGACCAATGCCCCGGCTCGTGTGGTCAGTGCGACCCCATCTCCACCTGCATCGACGACGGAGCCGCGTGCGGCTTCGAGGTGGGCTGGCCGACGGATCTCGGTACGACGGGAACCCCGCCCGCCGACACGGTCTTTGGCCACCCGGTGCACGTCTCCATCGACGGCACGCTGACGGGGCTGGGTGTGCTGGGTGGTGGCCAAGCCGGATTGGCCCGGCTGTCGCTGTACACCGATGGTGGCAACGGCCCCGGTGCGCTGGTCCATGCCACCGCCGCGTTCGCAATCGCGGCGGGCGACAACACGGTCGACGTGGGCGGGGTGCCCGTGGCCGCTGGCGACTACTGGCTGATGGTGCACCTGGAGACCGTGGCGCCCATCCGCCGCTCGGGTAGCGGCCAGAACCAAAACACGGTCGCCATCGCCTTTCACGACTTCGACACGATTCCCGCGGTCCTCGACGACGCTCAGATCACCGTCGACTATCAGTACAACCTCTTTGCCCTGCTGACCGAGAGCTGAGCCCTGCGCTTGGCCTCGGGTCGGCCCAGGATCCCCGTGCCCAGACTCCGATCTCTGTTCGTTCCCAGCCTCGCCACGCTGCTGGCGACCACCGCGACGGTTGCGTCGGCGGCTCCCTCCACGACCTCGTCGATTCAGGTCACCGTCCCACACAACCCCGACACCTATCCCATCACGCACATGCGTCTGCTGGTGGACCTGGACGGGGCCGATGGCTTCACCATCACCAACGGCAATGGCGACGTGCAGGTGATCTCCGGTGCCGTACCCGGCAGCACCAACTTCGCCCCGGTCGGTACGGCCGCCGACAGCGTGGCCCTGGACCCACCCGACGACCCGACACAGCTGCGGCGCTACGCGCTCGACATCTCCCCCCGCAGCGATCTCGCCGGGGGTCTGGAGCCCGACTACTGCACCTACTCCACCGACTGGACCGCGGTCTTGGGTGGGCCCAAGCCGCAGGAAACGTGGACGATCGCAACCACGGGCGGTGCCAACATCACGGGGGCCTGCCTGCTGAGCTTCAACCACGAGACCAGCTCCCCGCTCGAGCCCTGCGATGGTGCAGCCGGGGCCGAGTCGCTGGCGCTGGACGACTTTCCCACCGTCGTGGGTGAGGCGGCCAATCCCGCCTGGAGCTCCCAGTCGTGCTACGGCGACCGCCCGGCCGTCCACGCCGTGCTCGTGCTCGACAAGTCGGGCAGCATGAACAGCAACCATCTCGGGGCGGACCCTCGTCCCAAGATCGATGTGTTGACCGATGCGACCCGCGATTTCTTCGCGGCGTGGCACCACCTGCGTCAAGGGGTCGTCGAGCGCCCGGCCGATCGCATAGGCGTGGTGTTCTTCGACGGCGTGCCCCGCGATCCCAGCGAGGTCCTCGCGTGGATGCCCGACGGGATGCACGACTTCGACAACACCTGGGAGACCCTGCAGACCAACGCAGCCGGGTTCACCATCCCGGCCAACGGCATGACGACCATCGGCGGCGCACTGCTGACCGCCAAGGGTCTGCTACCCGCAGCCGGTAGCGCCCGACAGGTGATCTTGTTGATGACCGATGGCATGCAGACCGCCGCCCCCTGGGTGGAGACGATGCCCGGGGACGACGTGCTCATCGACGGCGTCGCCGAGTTCTCCCCCACGGACGACATCCGGATCGACGTGGTGACCACGGGCAATGGAGTCGCGATCGATGCCGAGGTCCCCGAGCTGCTGGCGGCACGAACCGGCGGCGCCTACCTCAATACCGATGACGTCCCCGTGTCCTTGGCGCCAGGGTTCGATACCCCCATCGACGGCGAGGCCATTCGCATCTTCTTTCTCGAAGCCCTCGAGAACTTCCTGCAGTTCAACACCTACCAGATGGTGCTCGGCACCCGCTTGCGGCCAGGCCGAGCGGGAGCGGGCACGTCGTTCGTGCTCGCCGGGTCGGGCCAGGAAGCGCTGGTCTCGATGCTGTGGCCCGCAGGTCACCGGGTCGAGGTCACCCTCACTCCACCGCAGGACTCTGGCCTGCAGGCCATGGTGCACACGTCCGATGCCGGCCAGCTGTTCCTGCCGCTGACGGGCACCTGGGCCGCCCAGGCGGCGAATGGTGACGTTGCGATCGCCACCGCGGTTGCTGGCCAGTGGACGGTTGCGGTCGCTCCCACGTCGGCCCCCAGCGTGCACGTGTCGGTGATGCAAGACGATCTGTCGATCAAGGCCGCCATGGCCCCCGTCCGCGCCGACACACGCGTGGGTGAGACGATCACCCTGCACGCCGCCCTCACCCAGGGAGGCCTGCCACTGACCGGCCTGTCCGCCCCCAATGGTTCGGTCACCGTCGACGTGGTCGCCCCGGCCGCCTCGCTGGGGCACTTGGTCGCGTTGAGCTCGGCCCAAGCGAATACGTCCCCCCGTGCTCCCGATCCCCCGTCGGCAGCCAACGCCAAGATGATGGCGATGTTCGCCCAAGACCAGCTGCCCCCCTTGGCCGCCACCCAGACCCTCACGCTGCGCGACGATGGCACCGCGGGCGATGAAGAGGCCGACGACGGCATCTACACCGCGAGACTGACGGCCGCGCTCCCAGGGCACTACGATTTCCGGTTCCTGGCCGAGCGCACCAGCGGCGGCAACTTTGCCCGACAGTCGCAGCACTCGGTCCACGTACGCCCGGTCCCCGAGCCCACCAGTCCGGTGGACTTCACCGTCAAGGGCAGCAGCATCGTCGGACTCCAGACCACGCCCGTGCTGGCCAACGGCAACCTCTTGGGCCCCGGGTGGTCCAGCCATCTGTTCGCCGTGGTCGGCGGACTCGCGCTTCCCCTGACCGACCGCCTCGATGGCCGCTACGTGCTCACGCTCCCCACGCCCGTGCCGGCTGGGACCGCCGTGCCCGTGACCTTCATCGACGTCCCCTCGGTGATCTCGCCGACGACGGCGAGCGATCCCCAACGCCTCGCCGCCCTGGTCGACGCGCACGGCGTGATGCTGGGCAAGCGGGACGAGGACCCCGAGGGTCCGGGCACGGAGCCACCGGGGGGTGAGACGACCCCCCCGATTGCACCCAAGGGCTGGTGCCGCTGCCGAACCGGGCCCGAGCGCCAGCCCTGGGCCCCAATGGTGTGGCTGCTGGCGACGATGGTGGTGCTACGGCGCCGCGATCGATCTGGCTCTCGCCCCGCGGGGTGAGTGCCCCCCCCGTCACGGTCGACACAACGAGAGACGGCGCGCGGCCGATCGGGTTCGAGACCCAGTCGGTCGCGCGTTGCGTCGTGGAAACCCGATCGAGTTCGAGACTCGGTCGGACGCGCGTTGCATCGTGGAAATCCGTTCGGGTTCGAGACCCGGTCGGCCCCACGTTGCATCGTGGAAATCCGTTCGGGTTCGAGACTGGTCGACCCTGTACTGCGTAGTGGAAACCCGATCGGTTCGAGACCGGTCGGCCCCGCGTTGCATCGTGAAACCCAATCGGTTCAAGACCCGGTCGGCCCCGCGTTGCGTCGTGGAAATCCGTTCGGGTTCGAGACCTCGTCGGCCCCGCGTTGCACCGTGGAAATCCGTTCCGTTCGAGACTCGATCGACCGCACATTGCGTAGTGGAAAC
>JAHZJA010000777.1 GCA_022601155.1 Deltaproteobacteria bacterium
CGGCCATGCCCGCGAGTGCTTGCTCGGGCGCCATGTACCCGCACGTACCCACCTGAAGGCCAGCCTCGGGTGCTGGTGAGGCAGGCTGCGGCGGCGGAGCCTGTTCGGGCCGCGGTGGTGGAGCCCCATCGATGGCGAGCCCGAAGTCGAGGACCCGCACGCGCCCCTGCGGGCCGATGATCGCGTTGTCGGGCTTGAAGTCGCGGTGGACCAAGCCCGCGCGGTGGGCTGCGAGCAAGCCGTGTCCCGCCTGAAGGTAGACGTCGACGATCTCGCGCCACGGACGAGACCTTCGATGTTGCCACTGTCGCAGGTCGTCGCCCGCGACCAGCTCCATGGCGATGTAGATCCGGTCGTCGACGGTGCCGACGTCGAACACTTCCACCACGTGGGGGTGACTGACGCGTCCCAGGGCACGGGCCTCGGCCAGCATGCTCTCCCGAATCCGGGTGACGCGGTCGCCGTCGCGTCCTCGTCGTCGCAGCAGCTTGACGGCGACAGCGCGACCCAGCCGTGGGTCGTGGGCCGCGAAGACCTCGCCCATCGCGCCTGCGCCCACGCGGCGCTCGATCCGAAAGCGTCCGATGGTGGCAGGAACAGCGGGCGTTCCAAACAGCCGTGCCCGGACGTTGTCGTGGACGACGGCGTCTTCGATGTCGAGCAGGCTGTCGACCGACGCGACGAGCGCGGGTTCCAGGTCGAGCGCGGCCGTGGTGCGGACCAACGTTATCGTTGCTTCATTGGTGTGTGGACCACCAACTTCGATTGCGAAAACAAAACGCAATCGACGGTCGATGCCCGCCCACTACCACCCATGACTCGGGTCGGGGATATCGACGCTCGTCGATACGAGCCGAGTCCATTGGAGAGTAGACGATGAAAATTGAGACGATCATGTTGGGGGCTGTTGCCTGCACGCTGGGGTGCTCGGCGCCCGAGCCATTCGACACGGATCTTACCCTGCGGGCCGGGGCCTTGCCGCAGGGGACGATCGGAGCGCTGGATGTCACCACGCCGCGCGTGCTGTCCTATCGCCTCACGCGAAGCGATGGAGCGTTCGTCGGCCAGACCGACACCACGGTCACGTTCGCGGCGGGCAAGGTGCACGTGCCATTGCTGCCGTTTTACGGCGTCGACGAGATCGGGCGCTTCGATGTGGAGCCCACGGGCTTCGCAACCCATCCGCTCGATGGGGCCATCCCCAGCGTGCTGTTGATGCTGGAGTCGATGCCCGATGCCGAGATCGCGGTGGGCAGCACCTGGGAGCGCAGCCGGCCCAGCGATGCCGAAGCGACGACGATGGACGCCTTGGTGCTCCAGCAGCGTCGGGAGTACACGGTGGTCGACTGGTTCTCCACCGCGCAGGGCCTCGTGGTTCGGGTGGAGATCGAGGGCTGGACCCGCTGGTTCGACAACGACTACGCACGAGAGGGCACCGATTTCGGGATGCTCGCGCCGCAGTTTCGCCCCGAGTCCTTCGGCTACGTGGATGTGAACCTCGACGTGGGCGTGGTGGTCGACGCCAGATTTCACTCTGGTATGGGGCTCGCCGTGGCCACGCCGCCCGACTTGCCCGGGACTCCAGGTGCGGTGGAGATGACGCTGTGCCCGGGACCGGGATCAACCTTCGTGCCGATGGCCGACACCTGCAGCTGAGCCGAGAGGAAGGGAGCACATCATGAACATGAAGAACATCCTGTCCTCGTTTCTCGGTTGTGGCCTGCTGTATGCAGCAGGATGCGACGACATCTCACCCGCCGATCAAGGCGCGGCGGAGGCCGCCTACAAGGACGCCGTGGTGGCCCAGATCGGCGAGCAGATCACGGAGATCTGGGGGGCCGACTCGCCACCAGACGCGTGCGCTTCGGGGGCGGTCTTGTGCCGCGGAACCGACCCCGGCTTCAGCCCGCTGGTGTGCCACGAGTGCGACGAGCTGTGTAAGGGCACGGGCAACAAGAGCTCGTGGAGCACCGACGATCCCATCAACTGTCCGCAGCAGAAGCGAACGACCACGTTCACCATCAACTTCAGCATCTCGGTGCTGTCGATTGGGGCGGCCCAGGCCAGCGCAGGTACCAAGATGGACATTTGGTCGACCGCGATGAAGAAGGCTGCTCTCGGCGCGCCGATTCCAGGGGCGGCGGGCAAGAACCCCGAGCAGTGGACCAACTGGATCACCGTCTACGACGCCGACTTCAAGACCGAGGGCGAGATCAAGATCGGCTACCTCAACGATGGCGTCGATGCCAACCTCACGGTCGAGAGCTCGTATGAAGACAAGGTGACGGGGATTCGGCGCTGCAACAGTCTCGACGGCGGGCAAGTCTGCGACGGTGAGGTCGGCGTGCCGCCGCACGGAGGGTCGGACAAGCCCAACAGCGACGGCCCGAGCCAACAACCGCAGGGGAGTGGTCAGAGTGACTCTGCGCCGGGGGCCCCGCAGGTGCCGGGCGAGCAGCCACACTAGGCGGGGCGGGCTCGTCGACAGCCACAGACGGGCGGCGTCATCTGTGGTGCCGCCGTCGGCCTCACCGGGCGGCGTATCGACGACCGCACCCCGGCTGCCATCCGCCGCCCGGGGACGAGGTGGAGCGGTGGCCAGGTCGGCCAACGGTGAAGTGTATCCAGCTCATGCCAGGTGTGTTGGCGGGCCCGCGGACCGACCGACGTCTCGTTGGGAGACGTCGGTCGGTGGCGTACGGCGAGCCGCGCGAGGCATCGCCGTGCGCTCATCTCAGTGGGACCAAAGCCGCCCCTGAAGGTTGCCGTTGGATCTGCGCCCGACCGACAGCAGGTGACCGCCTACGCCACCGAAACCGCCGGTGACGAAGATGTCCGAGCCCGAGAACACCGCGTCCCCATCGCTGCCGCTGTCGTTGATCCGCGTGGGGCTACCGGCTCCGACCTGCCACTCGATGATCTTCATGTTGCCGCCCGCGGTACGGATACCGGTATAGAGATCGCCGTGCTTGGACAGGGAGATGTCCTGCGCGAACCCGGCCAAGTTGCCGCTGTTGCCCTGCCACGAGATGTTTCCGGCGCCGTCGATGTCCCAATGGGTGACCAGCAGGTCGTCGTTCTCGTCTCGGATGGCGGTGACGGCTCCATTGCCCCACTCGCGGACCTTCACCCGCTTGGCCGCACCGCTGACCCAGTCGTGCAAGGGGTTGAGGTCACCGTTGGAGGCGATGTCGACGGTCTTGAGCTCGAGGTTGCCGCTGCTGTTGCGCATCGCCACGACCACCGTCTGATTGGTGGGCGTGCCGATGGACGCAATGTCGATCTGCGAG
>JAHZJA010000778.1 GCA_022601155.1 Deltaproteobacteria bacterium
CACTCAGGAAGATGCCACTGCCGACGAACACCGACTCGGCACCCAGCCCCATGCACAGCGCGGCGTCGGCCGGGGTTGCGACACCGCCGGCCGCGAAATTGGGAACGGGGAGTCGACCGCTGCGCGCGACCTGCTCCACCAGGGGCAGCGGCGCCCCCAAGGCCTTGGCCGCGGCCGGTCGCTCGTCGGGGGTGGTGCACGACAGCTCCCGGATCTCTCGACGCAGCGCTCGCAGGTGTCGGACCGCCTCGACGATGTTGCCCGTGCCAGCCTCGCCCTTGGTGCGGATCAGCGCCGCCCCCTCGGAGATGCGCCGCAAGGCCTCGCCCAGGCCCGTAGCCCCGCACACGAACGGGATCGAGAACGTGTGCTTGGCGATGTGATGCGCTTCGTCGGCCGGGGTGAGGACCTCGGACTCGTCGATGAAGTCGACGCCCAGCGCCTCCAAGATACGAGCCTCGGCGAAGTGCCCAATGCGGCACTTGGCCATGACCGGAATGGTGACGGCCTCACGGATCGCATGGATCCGCTGTGGGTCACACGCACGGGCCACCCCGCCCTCCGCTCGGATCTGGGCCGGGACCCGCTCCAGCGCCATCACGGCGCACGCTCCCGCCGTCTCGGCAATCCGGGCTTGGTCGGCATCGACCACATCCATGATCACTCCGCCCGCCAACATCTGAGCGAGCCCCACCCCAACCCCACTGGAGCCGGGTACCGTCGAATCGTCGTGGTTCATCATCGTCAGTTCCTCATTGGATGAGACAGATCGGCGAGCCCCGGCCCACACCGGACGCGTCGCGATCCACAAAACAACAGCTGCGCCGTAGGTTCGAGCCCGAGACGGCTGGTGACAGCCTTGGCCCGACTATGGCGTGTACATCGAACAGCTCAGACCGGGCCGAGGCCCGAGCCGGGTGCCACGTCGTTGCGGCGCATCACCGCTCGCATCGCGAGCCCCAGACGCTTGGCGCCCTCGGCCAGCCGCCGCGGCGGCTCCCGACAAAAGGTCAGCCGTAGCCCGCGCTCCTGACCATCTACGGAGAACAGCACATCGGGGGCCACCACCACCCCGCGGTCGAGCGCGGCATCGAAGATCTCCTCGGAGTCGACACCAGGGGGCAGCGTCAACCATGTGGTGAGCCCGCGAGTCGCTCGCGTCCAGCGTACCGAGCGTGGCATGTGCCGGGTGAGCCCCGCCTCGAGCGTGTCGCGACGACGGCGGTACTCGGCGAGAATCCTGGTCAGGTGCGTGCGGAGGTAGCCCCGCTCGAGGAACTCGGCGAGCGCGTGCTGCAGCAGCAACGACGAACCGAGATCCATCGCGTGCTTGAGCACCGTCAGGTGCTGGCGCAGCGCGGGCGGGCACACCAGGTAGCCGATGCGCAGCGCGGGGATGAGCCGCTTGCTGAAGGTCCCCACGTGCAGCACCTGACTGTCGAGCGTGCGCAGAGCGGGCGGAAGCGTGACCGAGTCGAGCTCGAGGTCAGCGCAGTAGTCGTCCTCGATGAGCGGAATGCCGTGGTGATGGGACCAGGCCACCAGGTGCTCGCGCCGAGCCGCGGAGATCGTGCGCCCCGTGGGGTTTTGGCCGCCCGGCATCACGTACAGCCCCTTGGCGCCCGACCGACCCAGCCGCTCGAGCGCGTCGATGTCCGGGCCCTCATCATCGTTGGGGACTCCGACCACGCGAGCCCCCGCAGCCGAGAGCACGTGAATGGCTCCCGTATAGGTGGCGTCTTGCACGAGGATGGTCTCGCCGGGGTCGACCAAGATGCGCGCCACCAGATCGAGCGCCTGCTGGCTGCCCGTGGTCACCAGGATGTTCTCGGCATGGGTGGGCACACCACGGCGCGCGAGGTCTTCGGCGATCGCACCGCGCAATCGAGCCAACCCCTCGCGGGGGGCATAGCCCAGTGCCACTCCACCGCGGGTACGCATGACGTGCTGGACACAGCGCCGAAATGCATCGAGCGGCAACAAGTCGGACGAGGGCTCCATCCGCTGGAGGTTGATGTGGTCGCCGCCTGCAACCCGCCGCCCAAGCCGGTCGAGCTCGTGGAGGATCCCCGTGCGGGTGGTGTTGGACACCAGTGATGCCCACGACAGCTCGCGCGAGGTGGTGGGCCGGCGAGGTGTGACCGCAGGCCGGTCGGCGACGAAGGTGCCGCGCCCCACGGTGGAGACGAGCAGCCCGCCCTCGGCCAGCTCGCGGAATGCCGCGACCACCGTGCTGCGATTGGTCCCCAGTGCCTGCGCCAGGGCCCGGGTCGCGGGCAGACGGAACCCGGCCGGCAGCGTCCCCTCGTGGATGCGCGCGGAGACCTGGTCGACGATCTGCCGGTAGAGCGGACGGGCGGAGGCGGGGTCTGTGCTGAGGCCGAGGTCGGCGTTCATGGGCGGACTCGATTGGTAGGTGGTATGGCCGCAAATTCGGCCCGCTTCAACGCCCAATCGTGTGATCGATGCGAGCCAATCCAACCAATGATGTCATAAATTGTAACAATTGGTTGGCATTGGCTCTTCGCGTCACGGGGAGCCGCGAGGTGTACGCTCGTCCACGATGTTCCTGCTCGTCAGTGGTGGTTCGGGTGCGGGCAAGTCCACCTGCCTTGCTGCGCTGCACGGACGGTGGCCCTCGGTGGTCGTGCATGAGGACGACGAGCGCCCACCGCCGCCCGACGGAGCGGGACGCCGCGTGCTGCTGGAGACGTTCGTCGCCGAGGCCGTGACGGACGCTCGCGCGGGGCGTGTGACCCTGTTCGGCGCCCAGTCCACGCTCGGGGAATTGCTCAGCTGTCCTTCGGCGCCCTCGGTCGGGCCGATCGCCGCCTGCCTGCTCGATTGCCACGACGTCGAGCGTGGTCGCCGGGTCCGCGCTCGGCAGCCCGACGACCACGGCTGGTTCGGCCAAGATCATCTCAACTGGGCCGCGTTCCACCGCATGCATGCCGCCGATCCCACCTGGGAGCCCGGCGTGGTCATCGACGACCACGAAGACGGGCGGTGGACGGGATGGACCCGGTGGCCACGCGACGATCCCCGATGGCATGTGCACGTCATCGACACCACCACGGCGACGCCCGACCAGATGACCGAGCAACTCGCGACCTGGGTGCAGGCATTGCTCGACGACCCACGGCGAGCGCCGCTGCGCGACGACTGGAGACGGTAGTCACCCCGACCCCTCGGTGTGCGCCCGGCCTGCTCGTGGCCGCGCAACTTCGTGCGGGGCGGTCACGACAGCGACCACCGGGTCCAACGCCCACGCTGGCCCTTCGGCGACGGCACGTCGCTGGGACCGTGGGGCCATACCCCACCGCCGCGACCGACGATCGACCCGACGGGCCGTGAGACCCCCTCGCCGCTGCGTATCAGAACCGCCCGACGAGACCCGCCCGCACTCCGGTCCGGCTGGGCGTGATGCTCATCGACAGCTGGGCACGTCGCCAACGTCTTCGCCCGACCCCCCAGGTCAGTGCCCCGGTGGCAAAGGTCACCGCTCCCACCACGCCCGTCACGGCCCCGGCCACCCCGAACTTCATCGAGCGAGACACACTGCGCTGATAGGCGATGAGGTCATCGCGGAAGGGCTCGATGGCGGTGTACGTGGTGGGATCGGGCGGCCGCGCGGAGACGGCTCCCGCGACGCCCAGCGGCAGGAGCACGCCGGCTCCAACCACCATCAACACACCACCACCAGCCATCATCCCTCCGCCCACTTTCATGGCGCGCCGCGCCGCCGGTCGGGGAGTGTCGACCGCAGGCGCTCGGGCGGCCACGGGTTGCACTGCGGGAGCGGGGCTCGGCTCGGCACGGGCCGCGGCCATGGCAGCCGCGATCGTCGCCTGGAACAACACGTGGGTCGGCATGAAACGACGCGATCCTGAGACCCCCGGGCGCCTGCCCCACGGGTCCCTGCCAAGGAAGTTCCGCGAGCGGCCCGATGATTACGGATCTGCGTGTCGATTTCGTCAAACGTCTACGGCTGCGAGTCTCCGAGCGTCGACGCGGCCGGGTGGGCACCCGGTCCGCGTCCCGACGTAGGCGGGTCGGACTCGTCCACGCTGACGTAGGCGACGGCGAGGACGACCCCGCAGCCGAGCAACGTCATCAGGATGGTGAGCGAGCCCATCGGCCTACCCCGCGACGGCTTCCGGAGCGCGCTTGCCCTTGCCCCGCTTGCCCTTGCCACGGCGACCGTGCCGACCGCCGTGCATCATGCCCTTGGGTCCGTGGCGCTCCATGGCCTCGGCCATCTTCGCGCGCTGCTCGGCGTCGAGCAGCCCGTGGATCTCCATCATCGCGTCGAAGCCACGCTCGTGGAGCTCGCCCTTGTGCCGTGCGACCTCGGCCTGGATGCTGCGCATCGCGGCCTCGTCGGGTGCGTCCTTGGCGAACTCTGCGGCCATCTGCCCGTGGAGCCGCTTGATGGCTTCGCGGTCCGCCTTGCCGTCGGCGCGCATCTCCTGCATCACCTCGCGGACCTTCTCTTTTTGCACCTCGGTGCATGAGAGCTTCGCGCAGATGCCCCCGCGGTGCCGACCTTCGGCTCCCTTGGCGTCCGCACCGGGCTTGGCGACGGCGACGCCGGTGAGGCCGACGAGGGCCAGGCCCCCGAGCGCGGGGAGGAGAAAACGTCGGTTGGATGCGTCCAAGATCTTCATGGTCGGTCTTTTCGTTGGGGGTTCGTTTTGCGAAGCCGCAGCCGGGTCGGTGGTCATGGCCACGGCTCACCGTTGGGTCCAAGATGCGCTCCGTGGGCCCTAAACACCGTCCACGTGCGGTAAACGCGACGTAAACGGCACCTCAACCGCCTTCATCCATGGCGCGGGAGGTGCGCCAGACACCGACACCGGCCCTTTCCCACGGGACGCCGGTTGGGCACACTGGCACCCCACCTCCCCGCTCCCAACGAGATGGAAAAACTATGCTAACAGGCGGCTCCGAATGAGCAGCGACGACGCAATTGAGTTCGAGGGCAAGGTAGTCGAGGTCCTCACGGGCGGCACCTTCAAGGTCAACGTTGCCGAGGGTCACGAC
Organism: Deltaproteobacteria bacterium; assembly: GCA_022601155.1. Lineage (GTDB taxonomy): Bacteria > Myxococcota_A > Polyangia > Nannocystales > Nannocystaceae > Paraliomyxa. The sequence goes on from JAHZJA010000778.1 coordinate 5,044, forward strand.
GTGATCGCCAAGTTGGCCGGCAAGATGCGGCGCTATCGAATCCGTGTGGTGTTGGGCGACAAGGTCACCGTGGCCGTCTCCCCCTACGATCCCACGCGGGGTCGCATCACCTACCGGCCTCGGTAGGAGCGCGACGGCCTTGGGTCACGCCGCCCCGTACGGCTCGCCGACCCGACGGCTTCGCGCACCCCGACGCCAATACGCGGAGTCTTCCGCGTGACCGAGGGACGCCCCAGCGACCCGGTCTCTCCCGAGAGCAAGGCGTGGCTCGGCCGAGTCCGTGCCAACGTCAAGGCTCAGCTGTTCGGCTCGTCGCCCGTGCCTCCGCGCGAGCAAACCGAGCCGTCGCCTCCGGAGCTCGAGCCCGGCGAACATCCGACCCGCATCGGTCGGTTCGTCGTCATCAAGCGGATCGGTCAGGGCGGCATGGGCATGGTCTATGCCGCCTACGACGACACCCTCGATCGCAAGGTCGCGGTCAAGCTCCTGCACCCTCGCGGAGGCTCGGGCGGAGACGATGCCCGCGCACGGCTGATCCGTGAGGCGCAGGCGCTGGCTCGGCTGTCGCACCCCGCGGTCATCCACGTCTACGAGGTCGGAACCTGGCAAGACCAGGTCTACCTGGCAATGGAGTTCGTCGACGGCACCACCATGGCCGTGTGGCAGCGCCAGGGCCAGGAGAGTCGACACTGGCGAGAGGTGCTGGAGGCGTACGTCGCCGCAGGCCGAGGGTTGGCAGCCGCCCACGCCGCCGGCATCGTTCACCGCGACTTCAAGGCCGCCAACGTGCTGGTCCGCCGCGACGGAGCCGTGCGCGTGGTGGACTTCGGGCTCGCCCGCCAGGAGTTCGAGGCGGGGGCCTCGGCCTCGGCCCTGCGCCCCGCCGAGATCGAGCACGAACCGCCGAGCTTGTCGTTGGTGACCGGGCAGACGCCGACCTCACCCGATGCTCCGCTGACCCGCACCGGGGTCATCATGGGCACCCCCGCATACATGGCGCCCGAGCAACACCTCGGACAGCGGGCCGACGTGCGCAGCGACCAGTTCTCGTACTGCGTGTCGCTGTACGAAGCGCTCTATGGGTTCCGCCCGTTCGCGGGCGAGACCCTCCCCGCCCTGCGACGCCAGGTCCTGGCCGGGCGACTCGAGCAACCGCCCCGCTACACCGACATTCCACCGCGGATCTTTCGGGTGCTCGAGCGCGGCCTGCAGGTGCACGCGTCGGATCGCTACCCCGCGATGGAGCCGCTGCTCGACGAGCTGGTCCGCGACCCGCGGGTGGCTCTGCGGCGGCTGGCCTTGGTCTGCGCAGGCATCGTGGTCGCGGCCTTGGTGGGGCTGGCCTGGTGGTCGGAGCGCGGCGAGCGGGCGGTGCGTGCCGAGGGCGAACGGTTGCGTGCGCAGTTCGAGCGGGCGCGGGTGCTCAACGCCGAGGAGGAGCTCCGCCGGGTGCAGTCGCGCTCGGTCTCGGAGAAGCGCGATGACCTCGTGCTCGCGTTCGCCCAGCAGTCACTCGATGAAGACCCCACGATCACCCTCGCCGCACTCAAGCACCTGACGCCCGGCAACACGGGCTGGCTCCCGGCTGCACGCACCATTGCCGCCGACGCGATGCAGCGCAGCGTGATCCACCGACGCTTCGATCCGGGGCTCGGCCGCGTCGCCGACATGGCCCTGACCGAGGACGGACGCGTGCTGGTGATGGTGGGCCGGGGGATCGCGGTGTGGCACGCCGCCGAGAGTCGACTCCGACCGCTGCCCGACCCGGGCACCCAGCTGCGCGCGCTGGCGATCACGCCCGACGCCACCCGCATCGCCGCCGTGGGACTGGACGAGGCCCTGTACCTGTGGACCTTCGACCCCGGCGGCGACGCCGAAGGCATCATGCGGAGGATTCCCAGCAGCGAGGGCCCGCTGCTCTCGGTCGCCATCTCGCTCAACGGCGAGCGCGTGGCCACCGGGGCCGAGGACGGCACGGTCCGCCTGCTCGACTGGAGCGGACGCACCAAGCGGGCCATCAGCAACCACAAGCGCCCCGTACGCTCGGTGGACTTCTCGCCCGATGGTCTGATGCTGGCCACGGCCAGCGACGACGGCACCGTCCGCCAGTGGTTCCTGGACCGCCGCAAGCACTGGGTACTGCAGCACCGCGCGGGAGTTCGCGATGCTCGCTTCAATGGCTCGGGAGACGAGCTGTGGTCGACGGCCGAGGATGGACTCGTACGGCGCTGGTCCACGGCCAAGGGCACGCCGTTGCCCTCCCCGCACCTGGAGGGGGTGACGTTGCTGCGGCGCACGCCCGCGGGCGACCGCACACTGGCCTGCCGGAGCGACCGCGAGCTGATGCTGCTGGGCGACGAAGACCCTCGCCCTCTGCGTGGGCTGACCGCCCTGGTGACCGCGATCGAGATCTCCAACGATGGCACCTGGGCTGCCGCCGCAACCGGAGACGAGACCGTGCAGCTTTGGCAGCTGTCGGGGATGGGCGGAGATGGCTCCCAACCCGACGGCTCGCGGGTGACCGCTGCCCCCGGGACGATCACCGCGCTGGCGTTCTCGCGGGCGGGCAGCTTGCTGGCGTCGGCAACCCGCCAGGGCGTGGTGCGGCTGTGGTCCGAGGGCGGTGAGTCGCGCGGACACCTGGGCCAGCACCGTCGCACCGTGCTCGACCTCGAGTTCTCCCCCCAAGGCCACGAGCTGGCGGCCCTCGACGAGGACGGCGGACTGGTGGTGTGGTCGGTCGCCGACCGCGACCAGCCCCCGGTCTACCTGCGGCGCTCCGGCTCGACGCGCTCGGGCGCGTGGGCGTGGTCGCCCGACGGCAATGCTATCGCCGCCCCGCGCTGCGCCACACCCGACAGCTGTGAGGTCGTGCTCTATCCGCTCTCGGGTGACGAGCCCTACGCCCTGGCCTCGACCGACTCGCCCGCCAGTGCGCTGCGGTTTTCTCCGTCGGGGCGCCAGCTGCTGAGCGATCATCCCACGGGCTCCTGGTTGTGGGACCTCACCGAGGGACAGGGGCGCGCGCTCGAGTGGCCGGAGGGAGACAAGCCCGGCAAGCGGCTCGCCTTCTCCTATGTGCGCGGTGGCGTTCGAATGGCCACCGCCGACGCCATCCGCGACGAGGAGGCCCAGGTCCTGTCCACCACGTTACGGGTGTGGCACATCGAGCAACAAACCGGCGACATGCACCTGCTGCTCGAAGAGCCCGAGCTGCACACGCTGCTGGTCGACGCTGACGGACAGACCCTGTTGCTGCGCACCCACGACGACCACACCCTGCTGTGGCGGCTGGCCAGCGATCACTTCCGCCTGCTGCCCCCGATCGCGCGCGGCTACGATCACCTGGTGGTCTCCCCCGATTCCGGGGCGCTGCTGCTGCGACCGCGCATCGAGCGAGGGCGTGAGCAGGACCACCTGTGGATCGACGTCGAATCGGGACAGATGCGGCGCTTCTCCCGGCGGCGAGAACCCATGGCGTGGTCGGCTCGCGGTGTCGTCGCCGATGTGCCTGGACACACGGGATTGCGAATCTGGCGGGACCCGACCCCCGATGAGGTCGGCGCGTTCTTGCGCTGGTTGGACGACGCAACGAACCTGGTGGTCGATCCAGCGAGCATCCGCTGAAATCCTGGTGGGGCCCATCTCGGCGGCGGCGCCGAGATCATCGTTCCCTGGGGTGTGTCGTGCGGTCCGGGTGCAACCGCTGGCCGATCGGTCCGTCTTCCCGATTGAAGCGATGGAACCGATGACCATGTCTTATATCGAGACCATCCAGACGCTCGCGAAGTCGTTCCGCGACAACGAGCGCAACCTGGCCTTGTACTTCCCTGACTTCGAGACGCCTCCCGACCACGACAGCTGTAACCGGGTGTTCGGCCCTCCGGTGGGCCTCACCAAGGACCGCTGGCCCACGTTCGCTGGTCTCGGCGAGCTGATGGAGCAAGCCGACTGCATCCAGCACTGGGATCCACGGGATACCCGGATGGAGCACGTCTTCACGATCGACCTGCGCTACGTGGAGCTGCTGGGCGCGCCGCCCGATGCGGTGGCCATGATGCTGTTCATCAGCAACGCCACCTTCCATCGCGCCTGCGCCGACGGAAACCAGCACACGCAGGTGCTGTTTCTCAGCCGCGAAGATGTCGACCGTGGTCTGTACGAGGGGCCGCTGCCGCAGCGCTCGCTGTACCGCTGGAGCCGACGCTTCAGCCTGGTGCCCGTCGAGGTGCCCGGCGATGTGTTCGACGTGCCCCAGCTCGGACTGCCCGACGACGATCCCCTGGTCAAGCTGTTCGAGGCGGTCAACGCCGCCCCGGCCCGCCTGGGAGGATGCCCGATCTACGTGCAGGGGCAGCCGTCCCGCCGCCAAGGCTGGGACGACAGCACCGCCACCGTGCCGTGGCAGGGCGAGCAATCCGGCCGTCGCCAGTCTCCGCCCCACCAGGGCAGCACCGGAACCCTTCCCTACGAGGGCAACCGCAAGGTCGTGCAGCCGAGCGGGGTCTTGGAGAGCAGCCGCACGGTGCCGTTCGATCCCGACACCATGGACAGCCGTCCCACCGTCCTGCGCCCCAGCGAGGGCTTGGTCGGTCCCGCCGACGCGCTGACCTTCGGCGACCGTAGCTCCTCCCTCAGCCTCGCGCCCTCGGGACCGTTCCTCATGCAGTTCCAGCGCCGCTTCGCCGAGGTCAATCTCGGCAACCGCGGGGTGATGTACGTCTCCGGTGGCGGGGCGTACGTGCAGTCGCACTAGACGCGGGTGCTCGCGCTCCATCGAGCGCGCGACGACCCCTTCGACGCAGTGCCGCACCGACCCTCTTGGCCGGCCGCGGCGGCTGTCGTTCAGGGGCGCACGACGAGGATCACCGCGAGCGCGCCGCTGCTCGCGGTCACCCCTTCGGTGTGATCACGCCCCACCTGGGC
>JAHZJA010000779.1 GCA_022601155.1 Deltaproteobacteria bacterium
CGTCCCACCAGGCCCACCTTGGCCCCGTGAGCAACGAAGGCCCGGGCAATGCCCTTGCCGATGCCGGATCCGCCACCGGTGACCAATGCCACCGTGGACGCCAATAGATCGGGTGCAAACACGCTCATGGTCGTCAACCTCTTTTTGGTGTAGCGACGGGCTCACTGCCCTTCGAACCACTCGCGGGGCATGCTCTGCGTGACCAGCTCGGCGACACTGAAGGTGTGGATGCCGACCTCGCGCGAGACTTCCTCCGCAAAGCTCCATTGTGCCTCGCTGCGCGCCATCACGAACGCCCGCGGATACTTCTGAGCCAACCACAGCGCCGTACGCAGGTTGGTGCGGTCGACCCCGGAGCCGAGCACGAACACGGGCTCGGTCTGACTGAGCCCGACCTGCTCGGCCAGCGTCCGCCACAGCGCCGGGTCGCGCAGGTCGCCCGAGAGCACGTCGCGGCGATAGTCCGCCGTGAACCCGATCTGCTCCTCGAAGACCATCGCGCGGCGCTCCGCATCGACATCGATGATCACCACGTGGTCGAAGCTTCCCGCCGCCCCCCGCTGGAGCTCGCTGAGCACGGTCTCGCCGAAGCGTCCGAACCCAGCCAGGATCACGAGGTCGCGGGGCTCGGTGCGCCGGAAGTGATCGAGCACACTGGTCTGGACCAGGTGCGAGGCTGCGATCTGGTGACCGTTGAAGATCTGGCAGCGCCGAGCCAGCCGGGTCCCCGCCATCGAGTGCAGGAACCGCAGGTCGGACACGTGCACGACGACATCGGGGCCCATGTGCGGCGCCTCGGCGAGGATCGTGGTGGCGGCATCGAGGTTGGTGAAGTCGTCGTCGGTCAGCAGCAGAATCCGGCGAGACCGCGACAGCCCCAGGCGCGCCTGCACGGCGGGGCGCGTCACGTCACCCACGATCGCGCGCGCGCCAAAGGCTTCGCGCAGCTCCGCGGCCTGGCCCGCGCTGCCCGGGGGCACCACCACCACGACCGAGACCCCTGGGTCGGCCGCACGCAGCCGCTGCAAGTACAGCGTGGTCAGTCGGCCAACTCCGGCCACCACCACGTGGTCGCGCATCCGTTGGATTCCACGCTCGGGTCCGAGCACCCGCAACGCGGCATCGATCACCGCCGACGCCGTGATCGCAGGCGCGAGGAAGTACGCGCCCCACAGCATCGCGCGCCCCCACACCGGCCCGCCCGTGGGCGTGCCCAGGTCCATCCCCCCAAACAGGAACAGACCGAGCGTGTAGTAGATCTTGGTGAGGACGTCGGTGTCGGCCAGCTCGCGCTCGCTGACCCCCACCCCCGACAGCAGGCCGGCCACGCCGAGTGAGAACGCGAGCACGACCAGGGCCAGCCGCCAGCGCAGCGCCCGGAGCCGGAACCGTCGCGGTCGCTCCATCGGCACCGGAGTCACCGCTTGCGTCGTCGTTTGCTGCAGCCGTCGTGGCTCGAACACCGCCGAGTGGTCGAAGTTGGTGGCGCCCCAAAACCCAGAGGCACCGCCATCCATGGAGTTTCCCCCACCCCCAAACGGCGATGGAACAATGCCCGAGGCTCCGGGATCCTGCTGCAGGGGCGGCACGTGTACGGACTCCATGCTCGCACGATGACGCGCCGCGCGCTCCGCGGCATCGCGGCGAAGGCACCCCGAAGGCGTCAGAGCCCTAGGGTTGTCGTCGAATCGCAACGCCGACGAAGGGCGGGGACATGTCGAGACTGCCGCCCACGGCCCAGCGCTCCACGCCATCGAATCCGAACACGCCGTGCAGAGCCAGTGGCGTGCCCGAATCCTCGGTCTGCACCATCAGCGACCCCGGCGCGACCACGCCCGCCCTGCCTTGGGGTCCCACCACGGTCGCGGTGCCGTCGGCCGCCATCCACACCCCGTTGAGGCCCGGGACGGTGGGGTCCTGCTGCATCGACCAGCGGGTCCCGTCGTAGCGCAGCACGACCGCTTCCGCCCGTCCGCCGACGGCCAAGATCTCCTCGGGGCCGGTGCCCCACACCGAAATGAGGTCGAATGTCGTGCCCGAGGCAATCTCGGTCCAGCCGTCGGCCTCGCCGGTCCAGTGCATCAGCAGGCCCTCGTGACCGACCGCCCAGACATCGTCACTCGCGGTACCCCACACCTTGAACAGCGCGTGGCTCTCGGCCGCCGTCGATTCGAAGTCGGTCTTGGTCCAGGCGGTGCCGTCGAAGTGGCAGGCGAAAGGATCACGGTTGAAGCCATCGCCGCCGACCACCCAGACATCGTCGGGATCGGACCCCCAGATCCCCCACATCGGCAAGATCGTCCCGCAGTCGTAGGGCGTCCACTCGCCTTCGTCACCGTCGCGCACCAAGATTCGCCCGAATTCTCCGGCCATGAACCGGCGCGAGCCCACCCCGAACACCCAGTTGAGGCCCGGTGCATCCTCGGGCAAGGGCTGGTCGACCCACTGGGTCCCGTCCCACAGCATCAACGCCCCGTGGCTCAGCCCGCCGTCGAGAGGCTGGCTGGCGACGGCATAGACCACGTCGGGGCTCGGTCCCCACACGCTGAAGAACGCGCCGACCTCCTCACCAACATCGAGGCTCGGCTCCCAGCCGGCCGTCGCCGTGCCCGTGCTCGCGGTCTCGTCGCTCGCGGTCGTCGCTTCGGCAGCGGTGGTCGAGCCCGTCCCACTGTCGGCCGACCCCGACGGTGGATCCCCGCATGCCATCACCGCGCACAGGCCGATCCCCATGTGTCGGGTCAACCCCACCCCGTGCGTCCGCCCCTGTGCCCTGCTCGTGCTCATCACCGATCCTGCGGCTATGATACGGCAATGAAGGTTAGCCTAGGCTTTGCACTACTGTTGGGGAGCGCACTGTCGTTGGGGTGCAGCGACGACGGCCTCAGCAGCCAGACCAACGGCGCCGCCGATGCCGGCACCAGCTCCTCTACCGGGGACGGACAGACCGCACCGCCCTCGACGGGCGAGACCGGCGGCGCGCCCACCGACGACACCACCTCGGGACCGCCAACCCCTACGACCGGCACCTCGGGCACCACCGGTAGCGACAGCACGGGCGGCACCGAGCCCACCAGTGGTACCGACAGCTCGGGGAGCGACTCGGGATCGAGCACCGGCACCGAGCCCACCGCCTGCGAAGCCGGCTGCGCCGTGGAGTTCATGTGCAGCATGGCCTGGAAGACCGAGGAGGACTGCGTCACCGCATGCGAGGACAACTTGGTCGAGGCGGGGATCTTCTCGCCGTTCTGCCAGAGCGCCTGGGAGATGTTGTCGGCCTGCTTGGGGACGCTCACCTGCGACGAGTACGGGCAGTGGCTCGAGCCCGACGCCTTCCCCTACCCCTGCTCCGACGCCGACGTCGCCCTCGAGGTGGAGTGTCGGGGGCAATGACGAACACCGCTGAGGGTCGGGCCCTCGTCGCCGTGCAGTAGGACGCACGACTGGTGCAGGCGCACGCCGTCGTCGCCCTGCTGGGCGTCCTCGCCGAGCCGAGGCTCGTGGGCGCCCCGCTCCGCTGGGACGCGCCTGCATCGTGCCCAAGCCAGGCCCAGGTGCGCGCGCGCTTGGGCCAGCGCCTCGGCCCAGATTCCGCCGTCACGCCGCACGCCGACGTGGCCGTGGAAGCGCGGGTGGAGTCGACGGATGACGATGCATACACCCTTCGGCTCGCCGTGCAGGACGGCGGCAGCACCCGCGTCCGCGAAGCCACCGCTGACGACTGCGCCGTCCTGGCCGAAGCGGCCGTGCTGATCACGGCCACGTTCGTGGGACCGATGCGGGTGCAGCTGGGCGAGCTCCCGCCACCCCCCTCCGCCTCGCCCCCGAGCCCTGCCCCCATCGTGCGCCCGGTCGCGCCCGCGCCACGCCGCCGCGTCGCTCCCCCGTCGCCCACCCCCA
>JAHZJA010000780.1 GCA_022601155.1 Deltaproteobacteria bacterium
GCAAAAATCGCGAGACCTCCACCTGGAGCGTGGTGAGCGGCTGGGAATAGGCCTGCATCGGTGGGGAGCTGCCTCAGTTGATCTTCACCGCTGCGCCCTTGACGGTGGTGAGCACCACACCGAGCACTTCTACGGTGGTGCCGCCCACCTTGGCGACACTCTCGCCCAGGCACGAGACGGTGGGCGCCTGCATTGCGGCGCTGTGTACCGAGGTGAGCAAGGCGGCGGTGGTCAGCTCGAGCTGCGCCCCCTCGCTGGTCAGATCCACGGTGTTGCCTTGCATGGTGGCATCGGCGTTGAGCACCAGGCTCGCGCCGTCCTGTGCGGCGGCAACGGTGGCCTCACCGGTGAGCTCGACCTTGGCTCCGGGCTTGCTGCGGACGATGGCCGCGTTGGTCAGAGACAGCGAAGCCTCGTCCTTGGCCCGGGCGACCACGTTGCCGACCTCGTCGAGGTGAACCTTCCCGCCGTGCTTGGATTGCACGAGGGCTTCGATGTCCAGCTGGATGCGGGAGCCGTTCTCTCCGGCCTGGAGCACGATCGCATCGGGGGTGAGCTCGATGAACGTGGTCTTGCACTGGAGCGTGATCTTCTCCTCCGCTTTGACCAGGACGGTCTTGGCCGCGGCCAGGGAGTAGTCGTCCTTGACGGTGATCGAGTAGTGCGGGGCTTGGCCGTCTTGTCCGTCGACCACCACCACCCGATTGCCGGAGATGGTCATGGCTTGGTCGCCGCCCACACTGACCGTCTCGTTGGCGCGGACCGTGCGGGTGTGGTCGTTGCCCACGACCTCGTTGTGGTCTTTTTGCGCGTGGAAATAGACTTCTTCGTGGCCGGCTGCGTCCTCGAAGCGCAGCTCGTTGGAGCCTCCTCCACCGGGTGAGCTGCGACTCTTGATGGTGGTCTTGGTCTTGTCCTGGGGCAGGGCGCACGGCGGCTGATTGTCGCCGTTGTAGACACAGCCGGTCACGAGCGGGCGGTCGGGGTTGCCATCGAGAAAATCCACGACGACCTCCATGCCGACCCGCGGCAGAGACCACGAGCCCCAGCCGGGGCCTGCGACCGACTGCGCCACGCGAACCCAGCACGACGCGGTGTCGTCGAACGGCGAGACGCGGTCCCAGTGAAAGTGCACCTTGATGCGACCGTGCCGATCGGTATGGATCTCCTCGCCAGGGGGCCCGGTGACGATCGCCGTCTGCGGCCCCAATATCCTCGGTCGCTTCGTGTCGAGGGCCGGACGAAGTGGCACCTGGGCAGGGGTGCACTCGAACGAGCCGTGGAAGCGCAGACCTTCGGGCGCGGCACCGCGCTCGGTCTCGGGCGCGCTGCCGATGTGGACCACCCGTGTGACGAGCAGCTTCGACCCGGCGAGCGGGGTGGGGGCGTGGCCCGAGAGCGTGAAGGTGCCCCCGGCCACCATGCCGACGAGGTTGGATGTGCCCTTGCCCCAGCCTCCATCGTCGGTGAGCAGCTCGAACCTGCGCTGGGCACTGAGCGCTTCGTCCTCGTCGGTCGTGGTTCCGGTGTACGCGTCGTCACCCCGCTTGTCCTGTACGCGCCGACGGTCCTCGGGGATGTAGATCTCGCGTACTCGGCTGCGGCGAGGTGGCGCCGCCAGTTGTGCCTGCGCAATGGCATCGGGCGCGGGCTGCTTCCAGTTGAAGCGCCGCATGGCCACCTTGTTGGCGCGCTCGGGGCGGGTCCACTCGAGCGTCTGCAGTGACTCTTCGTCGGCGGTCTCGGGCTTGTTGGTGATGAGGGAGACCTCGGCCTCGAAGATGCCCTCGATCTCCTCGAAGTCGGCGTTGGGCTTGCCCGGAGCTTGGTCGAGCAAGACCATCAGCTCGACACCGGTCAGCTTGCCGTTGTCCTGCTCGGGCTCAAAGAGATAGCTGATGCCCTCCTCCTCCATCAGCCGACTGGCAAAGTCGAACACCGACTCTGCATACTGCACGCAGTAGTCACGCACGATGTAGTGGTCGTGCAGTCGGGACGCATCGAGCTTGCGACCGTACTGGCCCAGTGCTGTGCCGAGGACTTGCTCGAGGATCTCGGGGACGGTCTGGTCCTGGAAGATCCGTGTGTCGACGTGGTGCACCAGATAGCTGAATGCGGGGACGACCTCGACCTGGACCATGAACTCGTCGGAACCCGCTCCGAGGGAAGAAACCCGGTGGATGAGACCGCAGACCGTGCGACACACGGGGCCGCGTTCGATCTCGAGGTCGAGCTCCGCACCGAGTAGTTCGTCGATGTCGATGTCGTCGGCCCCCACGTGGGCGATCAGATCCAACGACAGCGCGTACGGCTCGGAGATAGCCTCGCTCAGGCGAAGACGCCGGACATCCCAGCCCGGATCGGGGCCGCCGTCGACGTGCACGGCGTAACGAACGGCTTCGATTGGAACTCCCAAGGGCGTGGTCATCACGAGTCGTCGCGGTCTGCCACCGCACGCGCCCGAAAACGGCCCGATGCGTAGTCACGACCAACGGGAGGCTATCGGGCCCATGATGCAGCGTAAAGCGATCGTATGGGGGAACGTGTGGCTTTTTTATTGCCCGTAGGTGCCGCTCGCGGGACTTTGTTGGCGGTTGTGATCGCAGCGACGCGGGGGCAAGGTCGACGATGCAATGCCGACGTTCGAGCGCTCGATTTTGGTACGGGCTGGTGCCGCCGCGCTGTTCGACCTGATGCAGGACTACGAGCGTCGGCTGGAGTGGGACCCATTCTTGCGCGAAGCCACGTTGGTCGGCGCGAAGACGGCCGGCATCGGTGTGCGGGCGTGGTGCGTCGACCAGCGCGGACGCGGAATGGAGACCGAGTACGTCAGCTTCGATCGCCCGCGACGGGTGGCGGTGAAGATGACCCGGGGTCCTTGGATCTTCAGGAAATTCGCGGGGTCCTGGGCCTACGAGCGCGTGGAGGACGACGTCACGCGGGTCGTCTTCAAGTACCACGTGGAGGCACGCATTCGGTTCGGCCGCCTGGGTGACGCGGTGCTGACCCGCGTGTTCGCCAAGGAGATGGACGGACGCCTGTCAGCGCTGGCGGAGGCGATCGAGCGCGAC
>JAHZJA010000781.1 GCA_022601155.1 Deltaproteobacteria bacterium
ATCCGGATCATTCGCGTGACCCGGGATGCAAGGCGGCGGCGTATTTGTGGATCGCGCGTGGTGGTCGAATGAAGAATCTGGACCAGGTCTCTATTCCGAAATCCGTTGACAAGGAACTCTCCACGACCGATCGCGAGCAGTAGCGCGGCATCATCCTCGTGTGAAGGGCGTAGGGCCCGCACCCTGGAACCCTTCCAGGACTTGCGTCGACAAACCGGCGAGAGGATCGCGTTAACACCGCACTCCGACTTTCGCCACGGACTGCTAGGGCGGGTCGGAGGTGCGGCGGGACCCCGGTCACCCGTGGACGCATGGGCGCCATAGCTCGCCACGGGCGCGTCGAGGTGTCGCGTGGTCGTGCTGCCATCCGTGCCGTCGAGCGTTGTCTTGGGCATTCTCGGCCGTGGCGAACCCGCGATGGGCCGCGCCCACGATCCGTCCATTGCGGGCCCGCCTGCGCCAGCGCCAGCGGCTCGACCGGTCACGGTAGAACGTCCAGCGATCGAGCGTGGCCGAGCACGGGTGCACGGCGCACTCCCAGCCGAGCCGGCGGGCGTTGGCCTCGGCATTCGACCGGTCGTGGTAGCCCTCGGTCGAGGCGCCGACGATCCGCGTCGTGCCTGGAGCGTAGCGGGTCCAACGCCATTGGTCCTGGGCATCGAGGTAGAAGGTGAAGCGGTCGGTGGTTCCGTACATGATCGTGGGTATGCGTGGTCAGAGGTCCTCGCCCCCGGACTGGAAGTACCCGGAGGGAGGAGACTCGACCTCGTCCTCCGCGTCGTCGGATGTGACGTCGTCGGTCGAGGGGCGGGGCGGGGGGGCGGCGTCGTAGGGCGGGGGCTGGAGCATGCCGGGAATCTTGGTCAGGAAGACCCCGTTGGGCAGCGCGACGAGCATCGATTCCCGCTGCATTCCGTTGGTCGCGCCTTCGACCACCGACGCCATCACCAGCTCGGCCTCGGCGCGATGAAGGGACTGGTGGGTGCGCGAGATCGAGATCTCCAGCTGGTGTGCGCCCGAGTCCTCCGAGAGCGCGGCGAACAGACGATAGCCCTGCACCGACTCCATCGTCGTGGTCTGCGTCATCAAGCCTCGCACCAGTGACGCTCCCGTTCGGCGCAGAGCATCTCTGTGTGCGTGGTCCAGCCCAGGGGGAAACGAAAGCCAGCGGCGCCGAGTGGTCACCAGCGCGACCACCAGCGCGACACCGACCGCCGCGGCCGGCCATGATGACCGGTCCAGCGGCTCGACCAGGTGGAGGCCTACTCCGATGCCCGCCACACACAGCCAGTGCGACTCGGTGAGCCCTCGTCGTCGGGGGCGAGGGTCGCCACGCAGCAGCTCGAGGAAGAGCCGGGTGATGCCGTAGCCCACCAGGACCGTGCCCAGCGCCGTCCCGGGCGTGGATCGCAGCACGAGCACGCTCGCCAGCACCGCCGCGGTCCCCCAGAATACGGCCTCCAGCAGCTGCACCGGAAATCGTCGGATCGGAGGCGAGCGGTGGTGGCACTCGGGCGGATAGCAGATTCCCCACGCGGCCGGCTTGCCGAAGCAGCACCCACCCACGAGGCAGCCGACCCGACCGAATGCGAGCGTGACGGCCAACCCCACCAGCAGCAGGTCGAGGGAGCGCCACACCGGGTAGTCACTCGACCACAGCAGCAGGCCCGTGGTGAAGAGCACCACGTACATGTTAGTCAGCAGTACGTGGGTTTCCGTGCCCGTCCGTCGACGGAGCAACCCCGCCGCGACGAAGGCCGCACATGCCGTGACGATGGTGGCCAGGGTAAGCGCGGCGCTGGCTCCGACGAGGGCGCAGAGGAACAGACACAGCAGAGTGCCGGTGACCACGCCCGCCAGGCCCATCGCGAAGTAGACCGGGACGATTCGTTCTCCGAGCCGAGTATGGGAGCGCGGTAGCGAGTCGAACCACCGGTTGAGGCGCTGGAGCCAATCGCTCGGAGCGTCGAGGGGCCGGGGAGCGACTCTGAAGCCGCCGAACTCTGCTCGGTGGCGGTAGGGAGGGTCCTCGATCGACATCGTGTCGTAACTCCGTGGCCGTTGCGAAGCTCCGTCCTTACTCTAGGGGAGTTGCCTGCCGGTCCATGCCGCATCCACTTCGTCCGCCGATACGCGAACCGGACGAAAACCATAACTTACGCTTTGAGCGATGGTCGGTCGTTCTTTCTCCCCCCAACACCAGCTCTCGCCATTGGTCCGTCGGGCGCAGCTCGTATAACCCGAGAGCGATAGTGCCGCGACATCGTCGATCCCCGAAATCCGGGTTGGAACTCGTATGTGCTCGGGGCCTTCTCCACCGGACTGTTTCTCACCGTTGCTCCCCCAACACCACACCGTCTTTTCCCGGGTGAGCGCGCAGGCATGCCGCGACCCCGTCGCGATCGCGACGGCGGCCGGGAGACCATGGACGTTCTGTGGCGATCCGAAGTCCTTGGTCCCTCGTCCCAGCTGGTAGAAGCTATTGCCACCCCAGCAACTGACATTCCCGCTTTGGTGCACGACGCAAGCAAAGCCCACGCTCACGCTCACGAAAACCGCGTCGTCGATCCCAGGGATCGGAGACCAGCCGTCGGACATCCTCGGCGAACGCCCGAGCGCATCCAGGGCGACGTCCCCGCGGCAAGCGACCCGACCATCTCGGCATACCGCACAAGCCCTCGAACTCTCTGAAATCTGTTGGCGCACATCTCCACCGCAGAGATTCGCCTCTGTCGTCTCGGCGATGTCCTTTTTTTTGAGGGGCATTGCATCAGCCGATGCGGCGCCGAGCGTGCGGCTTTCGGCACGCGGCGCCGGTTCACTTGAGCACGCGGCCAAGAACCCGGGGACCAAGAGGCCATGCCGGAGCCAACACCAGCTTCGCCGGACGATCACCCTCACCTCGTCCTATTGGATCATGCGCAAACGCGCATCGAGGCGGTTGTCGTTGGGGTACGGGAATTCCTTGATCACTTCGTCCAGTCCATCACTGATCTCCTTGGTTCCGTCCAGATAGGGCTCAAGTTTCTTCCAGTTCGATTTTTTCAAGTCACCGCGGTACGCTAAGTCGACGATCAGATCCATCAGCTTGGGGTCGACTTCGGACCAGTCGAAGCCGATTTCGTACTCCGAGAACGAGGTGTCGGAGACCGTGTCTTTGGGGGCGCCGACCGCAAACCGCGAGATGTCATGCACCGCATCGGCCATTTCCTCGTGGTACACCTTCATGAAGAGCTTGTACTGCGCTTCATGAGTAATCGTAATGTCCTTCGCTTCGTTGCTTTTGACGAAGTCGCGGGCCGCATTGCCCTTCTTCCTGGGCCCCGCCCCCGCCGATAGTTTGGTGGCATCGGCTTCGGGAACTCCGGCCGCGATCAAATCGGCCTTGACACTGCTCGCGCTACGGTTTCCCATGTCATAGCCGCGCCCTATGGTGACACCGGAGGCGTCGTTTCCAGGCCAGTGAATCTTGCGAGAGAAGTACTTGTTGGGCTTCTGTTCACCTTTGACTTCGATGAATTCATCATGACTGCCTTCGATGTCGAATGTTTCTTGGCCCATCGGAACGGTGAGCGGATTGGCGGTGTCGAAGGCCGGCGCGGTTCCTCCGGTGAACATCGCGTCGTAGTCTGCGGGCACGTTCGCCACTTCGATCTTCGGCACACGTATCTGGGTTTGCTTGCCCCGTCCTTCGGCGTCGGGCACTTGGATCTTGGTGGGCTTGACCCCTGTCTCCTTCTCGACATGCGCCTTGAACTGGTAGATCCCGAAGATGCGTTCGGCGATCTTCTGGTACTGATACGTCTCCGGTTTGCCCCCCTCGGCCTTGAAGGTCTCCCCGCCCTTCGTCTCGTTGGTGATGCCCATCCCTGCCGCCAAAGTGGGGGGCGGCGCCGGTTCTTCAGCGGGCGTGGGCGATTGGTTCTCGAGTATCGGCGCCGCTTCTTCGATCGCACTCTCGGCCGCCTTTTCCGAGTCGCTGTCGAACAAGAAGCAACCCGAGAGTCGAAGCCCTGACCGATGCCGGGGAACTACCGGCCGGTCTTCGAGACCCACGGAATGGGCCAATGCACGGGCGGCCGCATGGTCGGCGTCTCGTTCGGCTTGCGCGTCGAACGAATGCTCCGTCGGCACGGCCTCGTCCCGTTGACCCGCGGCGCCTCTTTGTTGGAGCGTATGGGCGAGTTCGTGGGCCAAGATCGCATCGCCCGTCAACGTCCCGGGTCGATACAGCCCTTGACCAAACCCGATCTCGTTGCCGTAGGCCCAAGCCGCGACCCCATGCTTGCGCGCTACCGCGTCGCCATGCCGGTCGTCGTGCACCTGTACTTCACCGAGCGGCTGTCGAAATACGGTCTCGAACCGTGTCCGAACGTTGGTTTCGAGCGGTCGACCCCGCTGTGCCCGCGGCCGGTTGGCCGGTGACGAGTCTACGTGTTTCCCCTCGGCGTTTGGCGGTGGTCGATGGGAACGCATGGGCCGAGCGTAGCACCGTTCGAGACCTCCGACGCGCCGGGCTCTCCCTGCCTCTCGGCCTCTTCGTGTCGATGTCGAATCCATTCGAGGCTCGATTCAGGCGAGAGAGTGGATCCTACTTGGACTCGGTCAAGGGTCATGCGGGTTCGACATGGACGCCGGTAGACTTCGTGCTTGGCGTCGGACGTTCCTGACTCGGATCATCACTGCGGTATCTGTCCCTCGCACTGCAGGACCAGCAGCACGTCTCCCGTGAACCGCCCCGTCCAGTCTTGGACATCGCTCGGCTGGACGATGCTGAACGCGTGGTCCGGCAAGAAGCTCCTGAACACCAACTTGGAATGCTCGTGTTGGGTCTGCGCGTCCGGCATGCCCTCTGCGTCGGGGCGGGGGTACAAGTACAGCGTCGTGGGCTCCATCGTGACGTTCCCCTGACTGATCTCGTCGCGAACGACCTGAGCTCCAACTTCGCTGAAGTGCATCTCTCCGAAGGAGAGGACGGGCGTCGTTGCGTCGAGGGCCTTGAGGATCTGACCCTTCTCCAGATAGGCGACCACCCCCGAGGTATCGTCGCCTCGAGGCCACACGAGCACGAGCTGATACCTGATGGTCCTCGGGACCACGAAGGACAGCTCGGGGCAGCTCGAAGGATGCTCTGAGCTCTGCCGATTGCTACTCGGTACGTTTCCTTCTGCTCCCAGCTTGCCCATGACCGCGGCAATACGCGCATCGCGGTCCTCCGCGGTGCTGTCGGTCTCGATTTCGACGTAGCTCGTGAACACGTACTCGGGCGTACACTCCGGGTACTCGTTGGACCACGACGCGGCCATCGGCTCTGCTCCGTCGACAATGGATGTACCAGAGAACTCGACGGAACCAAGGTCAGTGGCCAGTTCCATCAGATGGTCGAATTCGCGGCCCTGGAAGAGCTTGTTGTAGTCGGTCAGTCTCCGCTGGTCCGAGACTGGCGGCAGCGCATAGATATGGTTACACGAGGTCACCGGCTCGCGGCGTGGCACCGTGACGATCAGTATCGCACCATCGGCGCCGACCGGCGTGAACCCGTCGGCGGCATCGGCCAGGATTTCCGAGACCATCTCCTCCGACCGCGGCGTGTAGGCCTCCAGCGCCGTTTCGAGTCGCTGAACCCGCCCTAGGGCGATGGCCTCGCCCTCGGCCTTGGCCGCATCGGTCTCAGTGACGATGGCCGAGTATCCCAATAGATCGCCGACCTCGGAGTTCTGCCACAGCTGCGCCACGGTATCCGCGGGGGTATGCAGCGACGGCACGCCAGCCGCGAACTCCACCGTGGTCACGGCCTCGAACCCGGGCATCGATCCCGCGTCGCCGTCTCGTAGGGCCGCGACGACCTCGGCGAGTTCGTCTTCGCTGCCGACCGCAAGATGCCACAGTCGATATCGGCGCGGCTCCACGACCTGGGGCTTCAGCGGCTGCACACTGCACTCGTGACGGTGGCGAGCATGGAACACCACCCAGTCGTGGACGGCCCGAACCTGCAAGGTCTCGACGATCGGGAGCGGCGGCGGGAAGAGCTTCCGCGCGGCGACGTCGGCAAACGCGGGGTCGTCCAGCGCCTCGGCGATCAACCGCAGAGCGTAGAGCGCCTGGACGTGGTGCGGATCGTCGGTCTGCTGCACGGCGGGATCGACGGCGAGGTCGCTGGTGATGGCGGTCCCGACGGCGGTGTCCTCCGTATCCGCTGCGTCGTCGGGCACCGCTTCGTCGGGCGCCTCGGGGCCCACACGCACCGTGTCGTCCTGGGGCCCCGCGTCGTCGTCGGGCATGGCATGCCGACGAAAGATCCACCGCCCCTTGGCCTCGTCCTCTTGCCACGACACGGTGACCTCGTGCGACAGATGGGACCTCGTGGTGACCTCGTGGGGCTCGACGGCGAGATCGATCCGCGCGGGACCCTGTGCGGCGACCGTGCGGATGGCGGTGACCCGATACTTGACCTCGTGGAGCTGATCCGCGGACTTGTCGGGGATGCTCTCGAATCCATCGAGCAGTGCGACGACCTCGTGCGCCCCCGTGTCGCCGGACGTCTTGCTCTTCACGACGCTGGCATCCCCGAAGACGCGTATCTTCCGAACCCTCGCCCTGTAGATCACCCATAGGTCCAGGCTGGCGGACATGCTGTCGTTCACCTCCAGGGAGAACAGATCCCGTGCCACGGTCATGGTCAGCCAGAGTGCAGCGGGGCCGAGCTTCAGAGCGACCGCACGCCTGATGCGAGGGGCGACGCGCGCCGGGGGTGGCCTCGTGGCGGTGGCGCCGGCGAAGTGGAACTCGCCGCCACCATCCGCGAGACGGTTGGCGCGGCCGGCCCCCACGAAGGCACGCCGATCGTCGGCGGGCCGGGGGGGCGCACGCAGGTCTCCGAACCGTCGGTCACGACCTGGCGCCGTGTCGACGGTGACGTCGGTCGGACCTCGGAGGTCATCGTTCACCACGGGCGTCGAGGGCGGCTTGGCTCGGCCCAGCGTGACCGTCCCGGAGAACGAGACCCCCCGGTGCTCGACGTCTCGATCGACCACCCATCCATCCGGCACCAACACGTCGACGGGAGCCCGGGCACTCGGATCGTCCAGTCCCCGCAACAGGGAGATGCGGTCCATGTGCTGCGCACTCTCGAGGTGGCGCGGAGCATCATCGGGCCGAATCACGCAAAAGCGGAGATCGACCCCATCACCGAGCAATCGGCGGACCTGCTCGTTGACGGTCAGCACGCTCGATGGATCGACCGGCAGGTACCCCGCGCTGGGGAGCTCGATGATGCCGTGGTCGATGAGGATGCGCTCGGGCATCGCGGCCCCCGGGTCGCTCCGGTCGCCGTCCGCCCCCTGCAGCCGCTCGTGCATGGTCTGCATCTGGTCCATGACGCCCCCGAGGAGGTTGGTCTCGATGCTCTCGCTGGCCTCGGCCAGCTGCTCGAGGATCTGCCCGATTTCCTCGCGGGTCCGGTCGAGCTGGTCGTGGGCGTCGGCGCAGGGGTCGGCCATGGCGTCGCCCGCCCCCAGCTCGAGGCTGCTGCGCAGCTGACATTGAAACTGAAGGATCTGGGCCAGGAAGATCCTCCAAGGGCGCATGGCTATGCGCCTGGCCCAGCTCGTCTCGGCGGGGCTGCCCATGCGCTCGCGCCGGGCGGTCCACGCATCGAAGAACCGAGTGCTGTCGCCCGCGCGGGCGAGTACTCCCAGAGCCACGGCGCCGGTCTTGGCACTCGCGCCCCGACACCACAGATCGGAGGCGAGGCCGACCCCGGAGATCGAGCTGGGGCACTCGGCCTTCTCTTGGGCAAAGAAGGCGGATGCCACCCGGGAGCGCAGGTGCCTGTCGCCGAGCGCCACCGCCTCGGTGGTCGGCAGCGGGGTCGCGAGCGTCAGCGGTACGGCCTTGACGACCACGCCCTCGAGCACGTAGGGGCGCTC
>JAHZJA010000782.1 GCA_022601155.1 Deltaproteobacteria bacterium
GGCGTGCTCGGCCAGATGGGAAGCCTCGGCCCATGGCAAAACCAAGCCGCGTTGTCGCCCGACGGCACCGCTGTCTATGCCCTGGGATTTCCGGCCGAAGTCGGGATCAACGGCAGTCTGTACGCGTTCGACCTCAGTACCGACACCTTCGACCACGACGTCGCCCATGGAGGCGGACTCGACGGTGCCACGCTGGCCGGCTTCGATCACCAGGATCGGTTGATCGCGATGAGGTTCTCGGCCGTGGGAACGATGGAGGTGCTCAGCGTCGATCCGGTCACCGCGGCCATTGGCGTGCTCGGCCAGATGGGAAGCCTCGGCCCATGGCAAAACCAAGCTGCGTTGTCGCCCGACGGTACCGCTGTGTACGCCCTGGGATTTCCCACCGACGTTGGGATCGACGGTAGCCTGTACGTGTTCGATCTCGTCACCGACGCCTTCGACTACGACGTCAACCATGGCGGGATGCTCGACGACGCGACGCTGGCTGGCTTCGGACAATAGCGCCGCGCGGTCTCCATGCTGGCCGCTCGGGCGCAATCTGTGGCGGGACACCGCAGCGAGCCGCCCACAGCTGGAGTCCGATAGACTCCCACGTAATGCCGATCAACGGTGTCTCCAAGGTGACCCTGTGGGTGTACCTGGCGTTCAATCTGCTCATCGCGGTGATGTTGGTGCTCAACCCAGAGCAGATCGACGCCCAGTACCGCGGGGGCCCCATGACCCCGACCCGGCAGTTTCAGTGGTTCAGCGTGGCGACCTTCCATTTGTTCGTGGTCGCCGTGACCTGGATCGCGCTCACCATGCGCAACGCGGTAGAACGCCGGAAGCTCCATCTGGTCAATGCGGGATTCTTCCTGTGGGACGCCGCGACGCAGTGGGCCTACTGGGGCGACCATGTCGGCATGGAGACCGACCAGCTTCACGTCAACGCGGGGGTGAGCGCGATGACCGGGTTGCTGTTGCTGGGCCTGGTCTGGTGGCGTGACCGCGATCCAACCGGGGACTCGTGAGCTCGTCCCCGGTGGGGCACAGCACCGTGGTGGTGACGGGTGCGAGCTGTCGCGGTCCGGTGAAACCGTCGCCCCGCGGACGCGGAAGCCATCAGGCCAAGCGCTTGGCGACCAGTGCCACCTGCTCGCGTAGCCAGCGACGAGCGGGATCGGCATGGGTCCGCGCGTGCCAGATCATCCCGAACGAACCCTTGGGCATCTTGACCGGCGGCTTGAAGCACCGCAGACCGTAGCGCTCGGCATGAACCGCCGCGACTCGACGATCGATCGTCGCCACGAGATCGGTGCGGGCGATGAGCTCTCCCACCAGCACATGTCTCGGCACCCGAACCGCGATGCGACGCCTACGGCCCAGGGCCGCCAGCACTTCGTCGATGATTCCAACTCCCCCCGGCTGCTCGGTGACCAGGACGTGCTCGAGATCGCAGAACGCAGCCAGGGTCATCCGTCGACCCACCCGCGGATTTCCGGTGCGTACCAGCGACGACAACCCGCTGTCGAACAGTCGCTGGGTGTGATGACCCGGTGGGAGCGGATCGGGAAACGTTCGCCAAGACTCACTGAAGGCCTCGCGCGGAGGCACCAGGATGCCGATGCACAGATCCACCCCACCGGTCGCGAGCTGTGGGGGAGCCTCGATACGCCCCCAAGGCACGACCTGCAGTCCCACGTGCGGAGAGACCTGCTTGAGATGCTGGAGCAGATCGGCGAACAACGCCAGCTCGACGCGATCGGGCAGCGCCAGCGTGAACGTCTCGTCGCTGTGGCGCGGGTCGAACGCGGGACCGCCGTGCAGCACGCGCTCCAGCGCCTGGACTCCCTGACGGAGGTCGGGGACCAGCGCCAACGCCAGCGGCGTCGGCTGCATCGATCTGCCCGATCGCACCAGCAGCGGATCTCCGAATAGCTGTCGTAGCTGCGCCAGCGTGCCGCTCATCGACGACTGAGTAATGCCCATGGCGGCAGCGGCTTCGGTCACGCTACCGGTCTGCAGGAGCGCATCGAGGGCCACCAGCAGGTTGACGTTGGTGTTGGCGACGCTGGCTCCAGACAGTGAAGGCATCGGCATGGCCAATGTATTGCATGGGAACTATCGATTCGACAACTGATTGAGACAGCGCGACAGTGGTGGAGCACGGGAGCCGTCATGCGCCAACACCTCATCACCTTGACCCTCGTCTCAATCCTTCCGGCTGCCTGCGGGAAGGAACAGCCGCCGACCTCTGCCCCCGCTCCCGACACCCCCGCGCTCGAGGAGCCCAAGACCTGGTCCACAATGAGCCGGGACGACAAGAAGCAGCACATGATGGATGAGGTCACCCCCAAGATGGCGAGCCTTTTTCAAGGCGTGGCCCCCGAGCACTACGCCGAGTTCAACTGCATGACTTGCCACGGGCCTGGGGCCAAAGAGGGCGATTTTTCCATGCCGAGTGCGTCGCTGCCGAAACTGCCCCCCAACGGGGACTTCGCCCAGCTGATGGAGACCAAGCC
>JAHZJA010000783.1 GCA_022601155.1 Deltaproteobacteria bacterium
CTTGGTCCGTGTGAACGCCCCCGAGGCGCACGAGTCCAGCACGGCGATGCGTACGTCGGCGGGGATCTGTTGCACGCGCTGACGCAGCGCCTTGTAGGTCATCTGCTCGCCGCTGAGCAGCAGCCCTTGTTCGTCGGAGTGGCCCGAGTAGTAGAAGACGAACTGAATGTGCTGGCCGCTGTGCTTGGCCTCCTCGATGCGGGCTTCGACCCTGTCGAGTGCCTCTTCGAGCTCTTCGGGGGAGGGGTCGGCCAAGGCCCACTGATCACCGGCCGCCACGCCTCCAAAGCGCTGCAGCACCGAGCTGACCGCAGCCGCGTCCGTGCCCGCGTAGCGCAACACCACCCGATCGGCCCCTCCATCGTTGGCGCCCACCACCAGCGCGAACCGGCGCACCGTGAGCACCGGTCCCGGGGGCAGAGCCGATGTGCTGCCATCGGCCGCGCGCACCGACGTGGATGCTCCCAGCCCGAGCAGGGCCGAGATCAGCACGAAGCGAATCGTGAACAACAGGCGGATCATGGGCGCTTGTCGAGGGTCACGAAGCGTTGTTCCCAACGCTCGGGCAGAGGCAAGGGTGAGTGTCGCGCAGCTGGGCCCCGGGCCGCGAGTCGCCGGGCCGCCGTGATGACGGTCTGAACATCAATGGGCTCGTCTCCGGAGGTGATGAACACGAATCGTTCATAGGATTGCGCGTCGTCGAGCTCGTAGGCGTGATCCAGCGCATGCAGCCCGCGGGCGACCAGGGTCGCGTCCGCGTTGGGCCTGGGCGGGTGATGCAAGGTGACCACACCACGGCCATCGAGGGAGACGACGACGCCGTTGCGGTTGCCCGCCGCCATGTAGCTGATCTGCACCAGGTCGCCCGTGTGCGCCACGGAGCCGTCGTGCAGCTGCTCGACCTGTCCGTGCTGCTGGCGGTGGATGAGCAGCCGCGGCATCAGCCCCTTGATCCGCACCCGCTCCTGCTCCGCGGTGTCCGTGGTCGCCGCCGACGCCTCGGCATCCACACGCGGCGCCGTCGGGGTACACCCCAACCCCAGCGCAAGCACCGCAGCTGCGACGTGGCGGGCGGCATGGCGCATCCTGTGGGACCGAGAGCAGGTCATCGTTGCCCTCGTGCAACACCATGGGCCTGGCGGGGTGTCACCGGTTGAGATTTTCGCGAGCCCGGGTGACGCTGGCCCTCGCCTCCGGTGTTGCATGAGCCGGACGCGGGACACCCTTCCTTGGCCGTCGACGTCGAAGCGATGTACCGGCGCTATGGACCGATGGTCCTACGGCGATGCCGACAGATCCTGGGAGACCCGCAGCAGGCCAACGACGCCATGCAGGATGTCTTCGTACAGATCGTGCGCCGCCGCGAGCAGCTCGACGACCGGGCCAGCTCGAGCCTCCTTTATCGGACGGCCACCAACGTGTGCCTCAATCGGCTGCGGTCCGCACGGCGTAAGCCGCTGCATCCCGGCGAGGACGCGATCGCCCGACTCGCGGCAGCGGGAGCCGAGGTCGACCGCGGCGAAGCACGCGCCGTGCTGCAGCGGTTGTTCGGCGGCGAGCCGGAGTCCACGGCCACCATCGCCATGCTGCACCTGCACGATGGACTGACCCTGGAGCAGACCGCCCAAGAAGTGGGGATGTCGGTCTCCGGGGTTCGCAAGCGCCTTCGCAAGCTCAAGGCCACGCTGGGCGAGCTGACCGCGGAGACGACGGAGGCGAGACCGTGAACGATCCGATCCCGGACCTGATGCTGGAGAAGCTGGCGCTCGATGAGCTGCCCACCGACGAGGCCCGTGCGCTGCGAAGCCGACTCGATGACTCGGGCCGCGAGCGCCTGGCCGCCATCGAGCACTCCAACGCCGAGATCCTGCGCGAGCTCCCGCCCTCGCAGGTGGCCGCCGACGTGCACCGCCGCTTGGCCGAGCTGGAGGCTCCCACCCGCGAGAGGTCGAGCCGTTGGTTGGTGTGGGCCCCCGTCGCCGCGGCCGCTGGCGTCGCGTTGATGTGGTGGGTCGGCCGCGATGGGCCCACGGACCCCGGTGGGCAGACGGGCCCCACGGTCATCGCCCAGGGGCCAGTGCCGGCCGGGCCCAACGCCGACTCCGCCGCCGCCGACGACGGCGGCGAGAAGATCTTTCTCAAGGGCGACCCTCGCCTGATGATCGATCGCATCGAAGATCGTCGCCCCGTACGGATGGACGCCGACGATGCGGTAGGGGCTGGTGACTTGCTGCAGCTCGGATACGCGGCCAACGAAGCCCAGCAAGGAGTCATCGTCTCCATCGACGGGGCCGGTGTCGCGACCCTTCATTTTCCCGATCGCGAAGATGCGAGCACCGCCCTGCGCCAGGGTGGACGCATTCCGCTGGGCACCAGCTACGAGCTGGACGATGCGCCGAAGTTCGAGCGCTTCTTCTTCGTGACCGTCGACGGCGACCAACCCCAGCTGCGTGCAGCCGAGGTGATGGACGCCGCTCGTGCGCTCGCCAGCAGCCCTGGAGCCGAAGGCGACCCGCTCGCCTTGCCCGATCAATTGCGCCAGCAGTCGATCACGCTGCGCAAGTGATTGGTCGTCGATGTAGGGGTGGTGGTGATCACCTCAGATGCATCGAGC
>JAHZJA010000784.1 GCA_022601155.1 Deltaproteobacteria bacterium
CCATCGCCATGACGCCGCGGGTCCGTGGCTCTGGGTGCCGAGGTGCGGGCATCGGTTCAGCGCATCTGTCCAGCGGTGAGCCGACTCCAACCGATGACCGTCGTATCACACCGCCATGGCGCCACGGTTCGCTGCGTCGGTGCCCCCGTACGGCGGCTCGACCCCGTGGTGGGCGGACTCCGGCGGAGGGATAGCCGTCGCCTCCCACCACTCATAGGCACTGCGTCTCGGTACGTCGGTGCCAGGACTCAATGCGGGCCCCACAACAGCCCCGTGACCCAGCGGTGCGCCGACTCCAGCCGACGTCCGTCGTCTCCCACCACCTGTGCCCGGCCCTGCGTGGCATCCCATGTCAACGAGCCCGGCTTCGCACAGCTGTAGGTGCCGGAGTCGTTGTCGCGGTACGCCATCAGGCTACCCGGAGGCGAGATCCACACCGCTTGATCGCAAAGGAGTCCGCCGCGGAACAAGTGCGCCGTCCCTCGGGCGCCGGGCAGCTTCAACGAATCCACGTGACTGCGCCCAAATGGAAACTCTGGATCGGCCGCCAACGTGCCCGCCGCTCCCCCCAGCAGCAGCAGCACGTGCAGTCCCCACACGAGCACCTTCCGCCGCCGTCGAGCCTGACGCCGGGCCACCACCACGGCCGAGACCACGATGACCAACAGCCCGACTGCCGCCAGCACCCACGGCACCGCAGCCAGCCACGGCACTGGTCGGACCGCGGGAGCTCCCGCCATGTGGAAGACCCGATGCAGGGACGCCGATGCGGCCAGGCCTGCGACCGCGATCGTGATCCATCGCCAGCGTTGCCACCACGACATGCTTGCAAGCCTACGCTGTCGCCTGGGATGCGTGCTGCTTCGAGGTGTGGACCCTGTGTGAATCGAATGTGAAAAGGGACGGCCGATGAAGGGGTGAGTGCGCCGTTGTTGGCTGCGACTCGTCTGACTGTTCCACCGGGCGACAGAAGCGACCCCCGGAGCGGGAACTCGGGTCCGGGATCGCGTTGGAGTGAGGTTGTCTTCGGTCGAATCCCATGGGCTCGGAAGAGCGTTGGAGCACGAGCTCGGCGATACGTCGGGGTTGGGTTCGTCCTCGAGCAAGTCCCATGGACTCGTAAGAGCGTTGGAATTCGAGCGCTTCGATAGGTCGGTGCTGGATCCGTGTTCGAGCGAGTCCGATGAACTCGGGAGCGGGTTGGGGTTCGAGGTCGGCGATGGGTCGGGGGGTTGGATTCGTGTTCGAGCGAGCCCGATGGGCTCGGGTGCGGATTGGGGTTCGAGGTCGGCGGTAGGTCGGGGGTGGATTCGTGTTCGAGCGAGGCCGATGAGCTCGGGAGCGGGTAAGGGGTCCAGGTCGGCGATGGTCGGGGTTGGGTTCGTCCCCAACCCCGGTTCGACGAGTCACTTCGGGTGGCCGATGTCTCGCCACGCTACGGTTGGCGTCATCACGTTTGGTCTTCCTCGGCCATGTCGGGGGCGTCGGTCGACACCGGTTCGGCGGCGGAATGTGACGAGTGGTCGCCGGAGGTCGGGGTATCCGCTGGTTCGACATTGTGTGGGCCAGGACTTGGCCGGGCGTGTCGGCTCGTCGTCTCGGCCGGTCGGGCAGGGCCGGTGCCGCGCACCGGTCGATGCCTGCCTGCCCGGTGGAGCCTGCGTAGGTCGGCTCAACGAGAAGTTGGGTGGGGTCCTCCCCGGGCGGCCTAAGCTGCGTGCAAACCGCAAAAGGCCGCTGGGCTAGCCGCAGAGGGCTGTAGCGTGGGGCTTGGCCGAGCCGAGGGTGCGTGCTAATACACCGCCCTCTTTCCAACACACCATACGGCGAGCGTAGCTCAGCTGGTTAGAGCGCCGGTTTGTGGTACCGGAGGTCGTGGGTTCAAGACCCATCGCTCGCCCCGCCTAAACGGCCTCGTAGGGTACCCTACGGGGCCGAATTCGTGTTGGACCTCCAGGCGGTGCCGCTATGGTGCCGTGGCCTGTCAAGTGCGCGAACTGCGTCGCGCTTCACTCCGGGGGACAGGTGGGCGTATCGCATGGTCATCTCGATTGTTGCGTGGCCGAGTAGCTCCTGGACCGCCTTGAGCGGGACCCCGCGCATCACGAGGTGCGAGGCGAAGGTGTGCCGAAGATCGTGCCAGCCCAGGGTTGGGATCCCGGCCTTCCGCCACGCGCGTCGCAGTGGGTAGCGACACGCGTGTTGGTCGAGCAGGGAGCCGTCGTCTCGGCAGAACACGAACTCGCCTCGGAGGTGACGGTGCTGTTGTAGGGCCTCGGTGGCCTTGTCGTTGAGTGGGACTTCTCGGGTGCATCCGTTCTTGGGGGTGCCGATCTCTCCGCACGACAGGCCCTGGAGCACGCGTAGACGGCCGGCCGTTAGATCGACTGCTGACCACGGGAGCGCGAGCAGCTCGCCCAGACGCAGGCCCGTGTTGAGAGCGAGCACGATCATTGCGCACCAGTCCGGCTCGAGGCCGGCCGCTTCCACCAGACGGTCCGCCTCGTCGAAGTCGAGGAAGCGGAAGTCGGGCTTGGGTGCGCGCAGCCACTCGATGCGCGGCGGGCCGTCGATGATCCCCCAGCGCGCGGCCACATCGAGCGTCCGCCGGAGTACGGTGAGCGTGTTGTTGATCGTCTTGGGGTGCAGACGGTCGATCACCTTGGCCTTGTACCGGTCGATCTCACGGGGCCGGATCTGGTCGAGCCGTAGCTTGCCGAAGAACGGCACCAGATGGTTGTCGTAGATCGATCGCTTGGCGCGAACCGAGCTGGGCTTGTTGTGGAGCTTGGCGTGGTTGGTGAGATATTCCTCGACGAACGCGGCGAACAGCGGGGCCTTCGGCTTCGGTTCGTCCGTTTCCTCCTCTTCTCCATCGGCTCGGTCGTCGAACAGGGTCTGTCGGACCTCACGCTCGTACTGCAACGCCGCTCGCTTGGTCTGCACCGGGCTGACCTTGCGCACTCGTTGGATCGAACCGTCGGGCATCGTGATGTTGATGTCGATCATCCAGCGCCCCCGTGGGCTCTTTCTTACGGACATTTCGCTACTGGGCTTTCCGGCCGCGCAGCGTTGGCCTGGGTAGGGTAGCGGACGGGAGGGCGTTGGCGGCGTGGGGAAAGGTGGAACGGAACGACCCACCTGGGCGGTCGGCCGGCTGGGGGCCGGGGGACGAGAATGAGGCTTGGGTCGGCTCTGTGTGGCGGCTACGGGCGATGACCTCGGACGGGGTTGGGGCGCACGTGGGCAGCCCCGTTGGGCGCGGGTGGGGGATCGGCACGGGTCGTTGCTCCTGTCGGGCTCAGGGCACGCGGCGGCACCGGACGACCTCGGGTGGGGTCGACGGGGCGCGCAACGGCCTGCGGGTGGGGGTTGGTCGCGTGACGTCTCCGGGCGTGGTCGCAGCATGGGGGCGCACCACGGCCAACCGGAGACACGAGGCGCGTCCAGGAGTGGTCGTATTCAGGGGGACTCCAGGGGACTCCCCGGGACTCAGTGTCACACTACGGGTCGAAGTTGTACATCATTGGTGGCGGGTTCTTTGTGCTGGTTAGTGGCGATATCGATACTCGACTGGGCTGGCCAGTCGGTCGGTTCACGACCACGGTAGATGCTTTGGTTCATCAAGCCGTGACCGGCAGAGCCTGTGGTCGTCAGTTGCTTTCCAGCAGCGTGCCGTGGCCGAATTCGGTGTCCAGCAGTTTCTCACGGCAACTTAAGCAACAAGAGCAAAGGTTGCTTTCGTGGCAGTTGATTTCATTGGGGTTCAGATCCAATTCATCCAGTTACCATGGAGCAAAAGTTGCCGTGGGTGCTCATTGGCACTCGGGAATTCTGCGAAGAAATCGATGGATGCGAGGTTGGCGAGAGCCGTTTCGAACACATAGATGAGTGGTTCGGTCCTCCATGCGCTTCGATGATCCGTTCACGCTTCCCTATGAGCCGCCCGCCGTGCCCTGGCGGCTGGAGCAGAAGATCGCCGATAGCGTGGAGGGGGCGTTTCGGATCAATCTCCAGGTCGAGCAGGGCGGTGGGTGGCTGAAGATCAACGCGCTGCAACTCGACGAGCCGCTGGGGGGTGGTGACGCGCCGCTGCTCGCGGCGCTCGTCGTCGCGTGTGCCGAGAAGCACGCGGGTTGGAGGATGGAAGGGCGCTATCGGGCCATCGTCTGGCGGAAGGTCGGCGCCGAACGGGAACGGCGGGTCACCACGTTTCGGGTTCCCGAGTCACAGCCGCGGACGCGGCGCGATCGTCGGGGGCGATCGGTGCCTGGGGTCGGGCCGGATTTCCAGCGCGTGTGGGCTCAGGTCCGGGAGACGATGCTCGCGTACGAGGTCATCCTCCTCGCGGCCGCGGCTGAAACGCGGAGGCAACGTATGGCTGTGCAGGCCGAGACGATCCGCGAGCGGTTGCCCTTGCTCGTCGGGTCGTACCTGCACGGATTGATCGCACCCGATACTCCGACGCGGGCCGCGGCGAAGGAGGTGGTGCACCGGGTGTTCGGCGAGATCGAGCAGGATTGCGATCCCGACGTGTTTCGCGAGTTCTGCGGGATCGTGCCCGGGTTGCTCCGGGGTGTGCGAACGCAGGTGGTCACGCGGCTCGACGAGCTGGATCCGAGCCCCGAGTGAGCCTCGCGCCCGCGCTCGGTATCCGGCGCCCGCGTCCCGCCGCGGATCCAAAAGCGGCTAGTCGTCGGCCGACTTGCGGTAGGGGCGTAGGAACGCAACCGGGTCCACCGCGAGCGCGCGAGCCAGCTTGGCCAGGACATCCCCGGTGGGGGACGTTTGGCCGTTGAGGATCTTGTACACGTGCGTGCGGCTCACCCCGGCCTCCTTTGCCAGGCTCGTGTAGGTGACCTTCCGGCGGAGCATCAGCTCGCGAAGACGCCCACTGATCCTGGCTCGCAGCTCGTCGGGGTCGACCGTCGCCACGAGGGCAGCGTAAACGAGCGCCTTACCGACGTTCATTATAGTGAACGATTCAGCGTGCGACAACAAACGAAATCGTTCATTATAGTGAACGATGAGCCGCTGCCCTCACGCCGTCCCGGTTGTGTTTCGCGACGAACTACTGCTCAGCGAGGTCATCGCGACGCTGCGCCATGTGATGGGTATCGGTCTACGGCGTCCCGTGCCCGGAGAGCGGGCCGCGAGCATAGGG
>JAHZJA010000785.1 GCA_022601155.1 Deltaproteobacteria bacterium
GCACATGTCGGTGCCTTGGCCGTCGTTCTTCATGGTCGAGCTCTTCGGAGCCTCGATGTTCTTCGCCGCGTCGGCCATGCATGCGCTGTGCATCGTGTTGATCAGCCGCACCGCGGTGCGCGAGACGTTCTTCCAGACCGCACCCGCGTAGGGCTCTGGCCGCGAGCCCCTGGGGTCGTTTGATACGTTGGAGTCCATGCACGACGTCCACCGCCTTCGGCGAGCCCTGTGGACCGCGTTGTCGCTCCCGATCGCGGCGGGCTGTACGTCCACCGACCCCGTACCCAAGCCCCAGGTCGAGCCTTCGAAGGCCGGACCCACGCCGCCGCCAGACGACGCGAAGGACAACGTCGAGGCCGTGGAGCGGGTACCCGACTCGCGGCCGTGGGCCTGCGAGGTTGCCCACTGGTGTGAGGCTCGTGCGGAGGCCATCGCGTTGGGCTCACCCAACGTCGCGCTGACCAACGGTTGCCCCGCCACCGTCGAGCTTCCCGAGGGCACCACTTCGATCGGTGCGGGGACGACGGTGGGCGCCACCTCGGTGACGGCGACGCTGGTCCATACCCTGCCGCCCGACGTGGTGATCGAGGGCGGCAAGCCCGACTGCTGCTACAGCTGGACGTACGAGTGTCGTGGCGGCCGACCCCTGGTCATCGGGGAGGAGCTGGTGGTCGCAAGGATCGATGCCGCATTCGAATCGTGGAGCGAGTCAGCGGTGGGCGTCCGGCTGCCAGCCGGTCGCGACCAGCGGGATCAGCTCGCGCGGGCCTGGCTGTGCGATGCGTTGTTCGAGCATGCCTCGATCGCGTCGTTTGCTCGATCGACACTGGAGCTGATGGCCGTGGGGGCACCAGCGTCACTGCTGGCCGAGACCCACCGTGCTGCACTCGACGAGGTTCGCCATGCTGCGCTGTGTTTCGACCTCGCGGCAGCCTACGGGGCGCCAGCAACGGCGCCGGGACCCCTGCCCTGCGCGGGACCTCGGGCATCGAGCCGCTCGTCGGTAGCGCGCACCACGTTCGTCGAGGGCTGTGTGGGGGAGACGGTGGCCGCCTTGGTTGCAAAGCGGGCCGCATCGGCCTGCACCGATCCGGTCGTGACCGCGGTGTTGGAGACGATCGCCGACGACGAGGCACGGCACGCAGCGCTGGCGTGGAAGGTGGTGCAGTGGCTGCTGCGCGACGACGACGGCACGATTGCCGCCGAGCTCAAGACGGTCTGGGAAGCGGTCGTCGTCGGCGGCAACGAGATCACCGATGGGGACGGTCGCGTTGCGCTCGCGGAGTACGGGCGTCTGGGAGCGCGGGCCACACGGGTCGCGGCGCAGCAGGCCCACGTACAGATCGTGGGGCCCATGCTCGACGCCCTGATCCAACAATCGTCGCGCGCTCGCGAGTCCTGTGCGGGGTCGGTTTGGGCTTGAACGCGCGGGCCAACGACCACGATCCATGGCATGATCAATGGAGTGGTCGGGGTGTCATGGGTATTCGCGGCGTTGCTCGCGGTGGGTTCGTCGCCACCGCCCTCTGCCTCTGCACAAACACCAACCAGTGATGAGGCCCAGCCGGCCACACCCGTGTTCGACGGTGTGTTTCGGTTCGTGGGGGGCAATGCGCAGCGCGACGCGGTGACCGAGGCGGTCGAGCGCGCCGTGCAAGCCCTGCTGCCCGTGTTCCACGAGCTGGCCCGCAAACGCCTGGGCACCGCCAACACCGTGCCCCCCAAGGTCTCGATGTCGATGGACGGTGACGACCTCGTCATCGTCTACGGCGATCTCGACCCCATGCGAGCCCCGCTCGACGGGTCTGTTCGCAGCTGGCACAACCGCGAGGGCACCAAGTGCAAGCTCACCCATGAGCGCCGCGGGGACCAGATCGTGCAAACGAGCTGGAGCATCAGTGGTCGCCGCGTGATGGTGTGGTCACTGGCCGAAGACGGCAAAGCCCTGCGCTTGCACAGCACCATGACGTCGATGCATCTGCCGGTGGCCATCGACTACCGATTGTCGTTCCGGAAGTAGCGGGCCGCTCGCTCATCGCACGGCAGCAGGCACCTGCCGATCGGATGACAGCGGCCGCGGGCGGACAACGGGCTCGCGGGGGTATCCACGTCGCGCGCTCCGTCGATGGGGCGCCGTAGGTAGCGGGCTGCGCGTCGGCTCGCGCGGCCGTCCACGTGCGAGCGGGCACTCGCAGATCGGACGGGAGCGGTCAGCACGGAGGCGGGCTCGCGCGTCCAATCCAGGTTCGATGGGACGCTCGTAGATCGGACGGCAGCGGCCAGCACGGAGGTGGGCTCGCGCGTCCAATCCAGGTTCGATGGGACGCTCGCAGATCGGACGGCAGCGGCCAGCTGCCAACCCCCTGGGCTAGGCTAGGAGCGTGTCCCCGCAAGGTGCAGAGCCGGCAGGGCGGTCGCGAGATCGTCGTCGTGACCGGGGGCGGCTTGGCCCCGAGTAACGCCGACGAGCACGTCCGGGGTAGTCGTCTGGCGTTAGACAGGGCCAGCCCGCCCCCGCTCGCAGCTCAGAAATCCCCGCAACGAGCACCGATACGGCGACACGCTCCTAGCGCGACATCCCCGTGGATGGGGCGCGAGCCAGCTGGGAGTGAGCTGCAGGTGGGACCGCGCGACATTCACGCTTGATGGAGGCGGTCACGGGATGGGAGGCGAGCAGCAGGAGGTCGGGCCCATGAGGCGCTCGCCGATCGGAAGCCCGCCAAGGGCCGTGCGGGATATCCGCGCCTCATCGAGCGATTTGCCGCCACGCGGGGCCCTCTTCTCTGCACGCATTTTCGGTGACTTGAATCGCGTCTTGTGACGACCGCGACTGAGCGTGTGCCGAATCAGTAGTGCAGCCTAACGAGGAATCGAGCCGATTGCGGCCATTCTCGGAAGGATGTGCAGAAATTGCGGGTGTTCCGAGAGCGTCGCGATTTCCTGCTGGCGCGCGTCCGCCCTACATGTCATCCAAGGTCGTAGTTGAAACATGAATCATGGTTCAACTTACGAACCTGGTCGCGACGGAACCAAGCAAGGAACGAGTGCAGTGATGAGGGGAATCAAGGGTTGGATGATGGCGGCGTTGGCCGCGAGCATGGTCACCGGTTGTTCTGGCGAGGAGGTCGATGACCTCGACCCCACCATGAGCGAGGGGGCCGGCAAGGCAGATGAGCCCGGCGGCAGCGGGACGGCGCTGATGACCCGGGCCAACAACGTCGAGCTGCTGGCCGGCTACCACGGTCTGTTCGACCGGGTCGGTGCCACATGCGTCGATGCGACCAATGCATCGCGGGTGGTTGGAGCGCTCAGTGATCGCTACGACTTGGTCTACGTGTCCTCCCGTGAGGAGCTGGCGAGAGAGCTGGGGCTCGACCTCAAGCTCAAGGCCCGCTACGCGGGATTCGAAGGCGACGCCGGGGTCGATGCGCTGCGCAACTTCTCCAGCAGCGCTCGCACCGTGAACCTCATGCTCAAGATCGAGCAGGGCTACACGGTGGCGGAGAACGGTGACCTCCAGCTCGGCGCGACGGGACAGCAGGCGCTCTCCGGTGGCGTGCAGTCGTTCGCGAGCACCTGTGGATCCAACTATGTCAGCGCCGTCGAGTACAGCAGCAGCTTCATGCTGATGGTGAGCTTGGAGTGCGAGTCGGCCAATGTGGCCAACAAGATCAAGGCATCGCTGAAGCTCGAGACCCCGGCCGCCGTCCCCGTGGACGGCAGCGTCAAGGGCAACCTCGAGACGGTCACCAAGGGCGAGAACGTCCGCATTCAGGTTCAGTCGATCGCGCGCGGGTTCCAGCCGCAGCTGTCGGTCTCTTCACTGGGCAAGGAGGGGCTCGACGCCCAGGTGTTCGGGGTGATCGACCAGCTGCGCACCGACATGCAGAAGTCTCAGCAGCGCGACATGGACTACGACGTGTGCCTGGGCTCCGGCCAGGGCTGCAGTGGACAGCGCGGCTCCGTACCGACCGGAGTGAAGGTGGGCTTCTACGGCGATCTTCCCAACGTGGGAGACGAGGCCGTGTTCCGCGAGATTCGCGATCACTGGTCGGAGATCGAGGCGATCTCGGCAAGCATGTCGCGGGCCCACGAGCGGCTCGAGGGAGCGCACGGCGAGCTTCGGGACTTCCTGGGTGCCAGCGAGCAAGGCCCCTACAACGTCTACGAGCCAGCGACGCCCCTGGCCACCACCAAGGCACTTCGTGATCTGGCCACCGCACGCAAGGCCGAGCTCGACCCCACCGACGGCAGCAGCGTCACCGGTCGGCTGTTCGACACCCTCCAGGCATGCTGGGGCCGTGCGTCGGACGACGTGACGTACCTCTGCAACGACCTCGAGTGGGAGGACCAGATCGCAGCTGCCGACACGGTGCTGTCGCGCTACGGGCAGGAGGCACGCATCTTGCCGCTGGACATGTTGTTCGTGGATGCCTCGACCGCCTGGTGGGAGGTCTGGAACACCACCGATCCGGTGGCTGCGTGTCGCGAGCTGTCACCCGCGGGGAGCTACCGATTGCCGCGTGCTCACGAGCTCGCCCTGGTGGGCCCGATGGTCGCCGATGGACCGATCGACTGGGGCTCGGCGCAGTCCAACGGCATCTGGTACGACAGCGCCTCGGCGTGTGGCGGGGGACAGCGCCCCTACTACCTCAACGATGGCTACAGCGAGCCGACCATGGGCTGTGAGAGCAACACCTCGTTCATCACCACCGTGCTGTGCGTCCCCGCCGACGGCCCACAGACGCCCGTGCAACCCATCTAGCTCGGGCTCGTCCGAGTGAGCCACGCCGGCCCGTTCGAGGCCGTGCGTGGTGACAGGAGCCATCCGTCGGTGTTCGGGAGGCTCCTCGTTCGTCGCGCCGTGGGCGGTCTCAGGCCCGGTTGCGGCGCGGTAGCACCACCCGGACATCGAGGCCCAGGGACCAGGGCCGAGGAAACTCGCGCCGGACTTCGGTCGTGAACTGGCGGGCGGCGAAGCACTCCCGGACCTGCACCACGGTGTTGTCGGTGGTGGTGGCGGGGCTCTCCGAGCACAGTCGACCCGAGAACCCGAACGTCATGTCGAACCGTGGCCCGAGCGCGACCCACTCGTTGAGGTAGACGTCGACCCCCGCCGTGATGCGGACGCCGCCCCGCGACAGGCTGGTGAGGCCGCGTTGGCCCGTGGCGCGGTCGCGGATCGTGGTGGCCGCGTGCGCCCAGCCCAGGCGGGCGCCCACGAACGGATCGATGCGTCCCCGTCGCAACGGCAGCAGCAGCGCTCCAACGCCGATGTCGACGAAGCGCTGCGACGCGGCAACGCCCGCGATCTTCGATGCCTCGATGGGTCCGCCGCCCGCACTGACCGACAGCAGCGGGGCGACCCAGCCAAACCGATACCCGGCCTCCAGCTGGCCTCCCACGCCGCCGTTGTAGCCGTTGCACAGGCCACTGTTGCAGCCGACGAAGCTCAGCGTGCCCCCAAGCAGGAGCCCGTGGCGATTGTTGGCGGGCGTCGACGCTTGGCCCGCGTCCGATTTGCTGTCGCTCGCATCGGTGCCGTCGACGACCGTCGCTGCGCTCGCGTTGGGGCTGCACTCCACCAGGTGGAGCTGCCGACATCGGTCGTCATCGGGCGGGCACGGGCACGCACCGTCGGTGGCACGGGGTGTCGCACTGGGTGGTGGCTCGACCGCCGCCGTCGTGGTGGGAGGCTCGGCGGGCTGAGCCTCGTCGAGCGGTGCAACGGGCTCGGCGGTGACCGGAGGCTGCACCGAGGCGTCGTCGACCGCGCTCGACGGGGCCTCGGCCGGAGCGGGCGCAGGCGGGCTGTCGTCCCCGGGCGTGGAAGGCTCGGCGGGCGCGGGAGCGGCTGCGGAGCCTTGTTCGTCGCTGGGGGCAGCAGGCTCGGCGGGCGCGGGAGGCTTGGCGGGGGCCGGAGTCTCCGCGGGCGGATTGCCATCGACCGGAGCGGCTGGCTCCGCGCTGGTCGCCGTGTCGACCGATGACGACATCGCCTCGTCGACCGCAGGTGGAGAGGTGGGCACGCCCGCGAGGGCAAGGACGAACGAGCAACTCAGCATGGCAAGGGCACGACCGCTGGATCGCGGCGAGGACCCCATGATGGACCGAATGAGAGCCCATCGCACGGCAATGTGGAGCGGGACCGTCCCTTCAGTGGTGGACGCTGAGGTCGAAACTTGTTGTCGTGCGGGGCGCAGCGATGGAGCAGGAACCCGATCTCCAGGACGTGACCGCGTTTTTGGCCGTCGTCGATGCCGGGAGCTTCACCGCGGCCGCCCGGCGTCTGGGGCTGGCCAAGTCCAACGTCAGCCGGCGTGTCGCCCGGCTCGAGCAGCAGCTGGGCGCGCGTTTATTGGAGCGCACCACCCGTCGTCTCCGCCTGACCGAGGTCGGCGAGACCTACCACGCGCACGTCACGGGGGCGGTGCAGCAGCTGGCCGAGGCGGCGCGCTCGGTCTCGGAGCTGGTGGGGCAGCCGCGTGGGCGCCTGCGGATCACCGCGCCTGCCGACTGGAACGAGACGATGGGTCGGCTCATCGCCGACTTCAGCGCGCTTCATCCTGCGATTCAGATCGAGGTCGAGCTGACCCAGCGTCGCGTTGATCTGGTCGCCGAGGGCTTCGACATCGCGCTGCGAGCAGGCAAGCTCGAAGACTCGTCGTTGATCGCGCGTCGGGTCGGCCAGGGGGCGACCCATCTGTACGCGAGTCCCGACTACCTCGAGCGCCACGGCACGCCCCAGGTTCCGGCCGATCTCACCGAGCATGCGTGCGTCCTGTTTCGTGGCCGCCACGGCGAGGCCACCCTCGACCTGCTGGGCCCCGACGATGCCAGCGAGTCCGTGGTGGTGCACGGCGTGATCTCGGCGCTCGACTTCGGCTTCGTCCGTCACGCGCTCGTGCACGGGGCGGGCTTCGGCTTCTTGCCCGACTCGCTCGGGGGTCCCGAGCTCACCAGCGGGCGCCTGCGTCTGGTGCTCCCGTCGTACTGCGTCGGCCGCTCTGCGTTCCACGTCGTCTATCCCAGCGCACGATTCTTGTCCCCCAAGGTGCGGGTGTTCGTGGACTTCTGCGTGGAGTGGGCCGGTGGTGAGCTCGCCGCGTCGGCGGCCTTGGTGGAGCGACATGCGGGCACCGCCCCCACGCGCGGCAAGGCCCGCCGTGGCGCCAAGCGTGGCCGTCGTTGAGCCGCACCGCCCGGGCTGACCGGACGGCGGTGGGCTGGGGCCTCAGCCTGCAGGGCGTGGGGCTCGGTTGCGCCGCCACGCGAGCCCCAGGACCAGCAACCACAGGGCGGCCGGTCCCGAGTTGCTCCGTCCGCTGGTGCACGAACAGCCTCGCCCATCGAGCTCGCCGTCCTGCGATGCGGTGTCGCTAGAGCCTCCGGCGCCCGTGGGCCCGTCGTCATCGTCACTCGTGTCGACGCCACCCGAAGTGCCGCCGGTGTTGTTGCCGCCGCTGTCTTCGCCTCCGGACTCGTCCTCCGCGGCCGGATCCCCCCAGGGCTCGCAGGCCTTGGGATCCCATGCTTCGAGGGCGATTTCGCAGGTGTACGGCTGGGCTGCGCACGAGGCCAGGGCATCGGTCGGGTCGATGGGGTGGCTGCCGAGCTGGTCGACGAGGTCGTCGCCGTAGCAGTGCTCGGGGCCCTCGACGACCTGGCCCGAGGCCAGGCTCATCACCTCGAGTCGGGCACAGAACGCCTCATTGTTGCGGAGGGTCAGACCCAGCGAACCCGGCGAGCCGTAGCGGACCTGGTTGCCGTCGGTCTGCACCATGCGGAGGGCCAGATCGCTCTGTACCGCGGGGTGCAGAGGCTCGCCCGTGATGACCTGTGACCCGTTGGCCCAGCCGTAGCCCGTGCCCGCGGCGCAGTGGCCCTGATCCCACTGGGGCTCCGCCTCGCCGAAACAGTCGAGCACCTGCGCCGAAGGGAAGGCCCCGTCGCAGCAGACCATCGAAGACAGCGACAGCACGTCCTCCACCTCGTGCTCGAACGAGGAATCGATGGCGGGGGCAAGCAAGGCGGGCAGGGCCGGAAGGTCGACGTCGAGCGATGTCGCGGCCTCGATGTTCGCAGAACACTGCATCTGGGCGACCGGCTTGTCGTCGAGCGCGAGGCTGAGCGCCTCGTTGTCGACCAGCAACGTCGCGTCATAGGTCTGCCCGGCGGTCAGAGGGGCGGCGGGGCGCCACAGGTACGCACGCATCGCGTCGACGTATTCGATGGTGCCGTCCACGGCGTCGCCTTCGCTGTCGGTGACCTGCAGATCGACGAACGCGAGGGCCTCCTCCACGGTGGCCTCGCCGTTGCCGCGACCGGCGTCGATGCGCACGACGCCGTCGGCCGCGATTTCTTCGCTTGCGATCGAGAAGTGATTCCAGGTGTTGGACAGCTCGCAGGGATCGGGCTGGCAGGCCTCGGCGGGGCGCGGAGCCGCTAGCATCGCCGCTGCGGGCACCAAAACTACCAAAACGCGTAAACTAACCATGAGCGTGAAGGTAGCGCGGACGACGGCGCTGGCAACACATGGGGGAAATGGAGGCCAGCCGCGGGCTGCCGATCAGCGGAGGCCGTAGCGCTTTAGCTTGTCGTACAGCGTTCGGACGCCAATTCCGAGTACCTCGGCGGCGCGGCGGCGGTTGCCGTCGCACTCGACGAGGGCTTGCTCGATGGCCTCGCGCTCCATCTCGGCCAATGGGCGCGCGGGTCCCGACGGCGTTGGCGCGACGGTGGCGATCGGCGGGACAATGGCCATCCCTGGCATCACCAAATGCTCGGGTTCGATCGTCTCGCCGTCGGTCAAGATCGCCGCCCGCTCGAGCGTGTTGGCCAGCTCGCGGACGTTGCCGGGCCAGCTTGCGCGGGTCAGCGCCGTGACGGCGGTCGGGTGCAGCTGCAGCCGCGGTCGGCCCAGGCTCGCCGCCACGCGGTGGAGCAGCGCTTCGGCCAGGGCGGGAATGTCCTCGGTCCGCTCGCGCAGGGGGGGCAGTTGCACGGGGAACACGGCGATGCGGTGATAGAGGTCCTCGCGGAAGGTCCCCTCGCGGACCATCTTGGCAAGATCGCGGTTGGTCGCGGCGATCCAGCGGACGTCGGCTTGAAGCGTCTGCGTACCGCCCACGCGTTCGAAGCTGCGCTCTTGAAGCACGCGCAACAGCTTGGCCTGAAGCGGGGGGGCCAGCTCGCCGACCTCGTCCAGGAAGAACGTCCCGCGCTGGGCGAGCTCGAGCCGTCCGCGGCGGCGGGCAGTGGCTCCGGTGAAGGCACCCTTTTCGTGGCCGAACAGCTCGCTCTCCAGCAACGAGGTCGACAGCGCCGCGCAGTTGATCGCCACGAACGGCCCCTCCGCACGTCGACTCCATGCGTGCACGGCCTGGGCCGCGACCTCCTTGCCGGTCCCGCTCTCGCCGAGCAGCAACACGGTGGCCTCGGTGGGCGCCGCCTTGCGCAGTGCCGACTCCACCGCGAGCATGGCCGCGGAGCCGTACGACAGCGGTGGTGCCTTGTCGCGTCGTGCGACCTCGGCGAAGCCGCGCAGGCGATGCCGTTCCGCCGCCCGTGCGACCAGCATGCGCAGCTCGGCCGGGCTCGAGATGGGTTTTTGCAGAAAGTCGAAGGCCCCCAGCTTCATCGCCTGCAGCGCGGTCTCGACCGTGCCGTGGGCGGTGAGCACGATGACTTCCACCTCGGGCTGGGCGTCGCGAAGCCGCTGGAGCAGGCCCATGCCGTCCAGGTTCGGCATCTTGAGATCGGTGAGCACCACCTCGAAGCCGCGCTCGGCGAGCAAGCGCCATGCCTGCTCACCATCGGCCGCTTGTTGGACCTGGTGTCCCTCGTCCAGTAGGGCTTCGGCGACGAAGCTCCGGATTCCTTCTTCGTCATCTACGACCAAGACGTTCGCCATGCTTGCTCCTGCGTTCGTCCTTGCCCCGGTTCATGTTCCGGTGGCGGTGAGTTCGGCCCCCGCGGGCAGTGAGACCACCAAGCACGTGCCTCGGCCATCGGCCGGTTGCAGCGTGAGTGTGCCCCCATGTTGTTCGACGATCTTGCGGGATACGGGCAATCCCAGCCCCGTGCCGCGCGTGCGCGTGGTGACGAACGGCTCGAAGATCCGCTCGCGATCGGCGGCCGGAATCCCGGGCCCGCTGTCGCGGACCTCGAAGTTGAGGCGCTGGCGCTCACTGAACACCCTCGCGACGACCGGCGTGTCGGGAGCCGCCTGGCGGGCGTTGTCCAGCAGGTTGCTGAGCACGCGCTCGATCTTGGGGCCATCGAGGACCCACTGGGTGGGAGCGTGGTCGGTGTCGATGTCCACGCTGCCTTCGACCAGGCTGGCGCACCGCCGCAGCAGCGCCCTCGGGTCCACCGAGGTGGGCTCGATCTTTCCCGTGCGCGCGAACTCCAGCAACCCGTTGGTCAGCGCCTCCAACCGCTCGGCTTCGTCGACGATGCGCGCGGTCTTTCGCTGCAGCCGGGGCTGCTCGGACACGCGTTCGTCGAGCAGCTGCGCGTGGCCCTTGAGCGAAGCCAGAGGATTGCGAAGCTCGTGGGCCAGCACCGCGGACATCTCACCCAGCGCCGCGAGGTGCTGCTGGGTCTGGAGTCGGGCCTCGAAGGCCTGCACACGACGGGACAGCCGCCAGAACACCGCGGCCGCCAACATCAGCGCGATCGCGACCGTCACCCCGACCCCGAGGTCGCGACGAGCCCGAGCCCCCAGAGCCAGCGCTGCCTCGGGGACGAGCTCCATGGCGAACTTGGGAGGCTGAAAGGGGCGCATGGGCGGGTGACCATCGACGACCGGCGGCGGCGGATGAAAACCTCGGTCGTCGAAGGGAAGCGGAGGGGGGGGCCGATGGCCGTGAGGCGGACGATCCAGGGCCATGACGGCGCGGACTCGCTGCCCCGCCACGTCGAGCTCGCCCGGGCGTAGATCCGCGACAGAGGCCTCGCCGGCGCCCACCACAGACTCGCCAGCGGCCACCAGGACCTCGCCCCCGTGCCCGAGCTGGGCCACATAACGCAGGCCCTCGTCTCGGTGCTGCTCGAGGAATGCGGTGAGTTCTTCCTGCAGGGGCGGTCCGGGACCGCGCTCGCGAGCTTGCTGCCCCAGGGTGCGTTGCAGCGCCTGAACCTGCCCTTGGATCACGGTGCGCACCAGTCGGCGAGCGCCGAGGTAGCTGGTGATCGAGGACACCAGCAGCGCCGTGCCGAGCACCAACGCAACCACGAAGAATCCCCACCGGGCAACGTGGCCGGGTACGCGTGGAGAAGATGGGGGCGGGGCGAGCATCGGGGCGGAGCTACCGGGGACGACAATGCCACAGGCAACTGCGTGACGAGCTTGTGGACCAGCGTCAGCCGCTCGCGGGGCGGGGCGGCATGGGCGGTCCTTCTCGAAGCAGCAGCCCGAGCGCGGCTCGTTGCTCCGTATCGAGCAAGGGCAGCAGCGCGGCCAGCATCTCGATCTGACGGTGAGCCCGGTGCGACAGATGCTCGGCGTGGAGTTCCGACATGCCGAGGGTGGTCGCGTCGAAGGAGTCGTCGACGAACGTGAACAGCTCGATCGGCGGAGGCGGCGGGTGGGATGGAGGTGGGCCGAGCGTCTCCGCCAGCGCCCCATATTGGGCGTCGTCCAGGCCCAGCGCTTCGAGCAGGTGGCCCGGTCCTTGGTCGATGTCGTCCAGGCTCTCGGGGGGGTGCTCGTCGGTGGCAGGGGGCGGGGGCAGTGAAGCCACCAGCTCGGCCCGCAGCTCGGTGTCGAGCCGGCTGTGCGCAGCGTTCAGCGCGAGGGCCAACGCCAACGCCTCGTCACCCGCTCGCTCCTCCAGCAACGCGAGGTGGGTCTCGAATGCCTCGACCTCGATCGACCCCGCGGCCACGGCCTCGGTCAGGGCCCAGGCGATCGACCGGCCGCTCGCCTTCACCTCGGCGTGGGCGTCATGCATGCGCTGGTGCGCGCTGACCATGCCGGGGTCCGACGACAGCCCACCGAGGTCGATGGCCAGCCGCAGCAGTGCGATCGGTGGGGGCCTCGGGTGGCGTCGTTGTGATCGAGCGGGGCCGGTCTGAGACCGTGCCTCGCGATCAAACGTCGGCAGTTGGTCGGGCTCGCAGCCGCTGATGGACGTCCACAGGCCCAGCGCGAGTGCGAAGGAGGTGAGTCGATGCATGCAGTCTCCCGTGACTGCCTACGAATCTGCACCGCGCGTGCCGTCCGGAAGCCCGTCGTGATCTCCAATAGATGGGCCTCACGCCTGGCCGGGTCAGCGGTCTTGGGTGAGCCCGGGGGTGCAGGATCTGCCGCCCCGTCTCACACGGCCTGCGAATCTCGCAGGCCGTGGGCCATCACGCGGCCGATCAGCCGGCCGCCTTGAGCGACAGGCAGGCCTTGGCGATCGCGTCGCGGGTCGCGGCCGAGTCGACGTTGCGGGTGCAGGTGATCTGCTTGCCGCCGAGCGTCTTGCGAACGTTGACGCCGTACAGGGCCTTGGTCGGGTCCATCATGCTGGACAGCTCGAACTCGAGGTGCCAACCGCCCTCCATCTCGGCCTCCTTGGTGAAGGACTTGAGCTTGTTGGGGTCCATCTCGATCGACTTCTTCGCGGCGGCGAAGTCCGAGGGGTGCGCATCGCCAGCAACGCCGACGTCGATGCTCATGTCGTTGTTGAAGATCGAGACGCTCTCGCCCGCACCGTCCATGACCTCCACGTCCGAGGGAACCTCGATCTCCACCCCGAGCTTGTCGAGCTTCTTGAAGGCCAGCTTGGGGGCGGCGGCCTTGGTGTCCTTGGGGGCGCCCGCCTTGGCGTCCTTCTTGCCGTCGGTCTTGGCGGCCTTGTCGTCGGTAGCCTTGTCGTCCTTCTTGTCGCAACCCATGGAGAGCATGGTGGCGAGGGACAGGGCAATGGTCGTGGTGGTCAGCCTGAGA
>JAHZJA010000786.1 GCA_022601155.1 Deltaproteobacteria bacterium
AGGGCAGTGCCGCGATGCGAACCGGACCGTGAGGGGCAGGGCAGTGCCATGCCGATCGCAATGCAGGACGGCGCTCCGACGACCACCTCGTCGACGCCTACGGACGAGCGCCGAGTTCCGCCACGACTGCCACCCGACCGACCAGGTCTCGTCTCGTCTCGGTCCGTCGCGCCTGGCTTCGGCATCGCGACCAGCCGGGTGGTGCCAGTGCTCAGCTCCTACGGCGCAACGGGTCGACCAGATCGGTCTCGTAGTAGTGG
Source organism: Deltaproteobacteria bacterium (assembly GCA_022601155.1). Classification (GTDB taxonomy): domain Bacteria; phylum Myxococcota_A; class Polyangia; order Nannocystales; family Nannocystaceae; genus Paraliomyxa. The sequence goes on from JAHZJA010000786.1 coordinate 261, forward strand.
ACCAAGAGCTGATCGTTGAGTCGATTGATCTCGACGGCGGGCGGCTGTTGGTCGGCCGGGAACACGAACAGGGTCGGGAGCGTGGCGTCGTCGAGGAACCGCGTGGAGATGTCGGGGCGCAGGCGCTTGGGCGGTGCGCTGGGAACCGACGAGATCAGCACGAACCCCCAGTCCCCGAACGTGGGCACATGGGCGTGGTAGGGCTGTGGATTGAGCCCCGCTGCGCCGAGCGTCGCGACGATGCACCAAAACGATCGCGGCGCGAGGTAAGGCGACGTGGCCTGCACCACCCCCACGCCGTCCGGGCGCAGACGTCGAGCCAGCAGTCGGTAGAACGAGCGGGTGTACAGCTTGCCCAGCGAGAAGTTGTTGGGGTCGGGCAGATCGACGATGGCCACGTCGAAGCGTGGCGCGTCGGCCCGCTCGTGTTCCATCAGCCACTCCATCGCGTCGCGGTTGTGCACGTGGACGCGTGGGTCGGTGAGCGCGCCACCGTTGAGCCCTGACAGCGTGGGGTGGTTGCCGAACAGGGCGGTCATGGCCGGATCGAGATCGACCAGATCGATCGAGCCCACATCGTCATGCTTGAGCAGTTCTCGCAGGGCCAGACCATCGCCGCCCCCCAGCACCAGGATGCGCCGGCCCTCGTCTCCCGCCACGGGGCGGGCCGCGGCCGAGGCGGCCATGGGCGGGTGCACCAGGGCCTCGTGGTAGCGGTGCTCGTCGGTGCTGGAGAACTGGAGGTTGCCGTCGATGTAGAGCCGAATGTCGTCTTGCCAGCGTGTGATCGTCAGCCGCTGGTAGGGCGTCTTTTGCGAGAAGATCACCGGGAAGTCGTACAGCGACGACTCGCCGAAGTCTTCGAGGCGCTTGCCCGCCCACATGCCCACCGACAGCACCACCAGCACGATGACGGCCTGAGCGCGCAACCAGTGCCGACGGGGAAGCTCATCGGCGAACGCTCGGATGGCCCACGCGGCCACGACCGCGTTGAACAGTCCGAACAGCAGACTGGTCCGCACCAGGCCCAGGTGGGGCAGCAGCGCCAGCGGAAACAGCACCGACGCGGCCAGCGAGCCCAGATAATCGAACGCCAGGACCCGGGCGACCAGATCCTTGAGGTCCTGGCCTTGCTTCATGATCCGCATCAACAGCGGAATCTCGAGGCCGACCATCGTCCCCACCAGCAGCAAGATGCCGAACAGCAGCGGGCGCACCGACGACAGCTGGGCGAAGCCATAGAACAGGGCCGTGGCCGAAAACCCGCCGACGATCGCGATGATGAGCTGGATCTGGATGAAGCGCGCGTGGATGCGACGCTCCACGTACTTGCTCAACCACGAGCCAAGGCCCATCGCCGACAGGTACACGCCGATGACCAGGCTCCACTGGGTGACCGAGTCTCCCAGCAGGTAGGAGGCCATGGTGGCGCTGATGAGCTCGTAGACGAGCCCACAGGTAGCCACCACCATCACCGACAGCAGCAGGGAGCGGCGTCGGGCGGTGTTGATCTCGCCCGCGGTGGGGGCGGGCTCGGTCGGCGGCGTGCCCCACCGCGACGAGGAGGGCGCTGGCGAGGGATCGCGAGGCTCGCCCTGCGCCTGTCGTGCGGGGGCGAGCTCGTTCGACGAAGCCTCGGCGGCGGGCTCGGGTTCGTTCGACGAAGCCGCCTCGGCGGTGGCGTCGTCGAGCACCGTGTCGGCGGCAGGGCTGGGATCGGCCCCGTCCGGCTCGCCCGGCTCGGCCGTGGGTTCGGGCGGAGGCTTGCTCACGAGGGGGCGTTCAGCCCTGAACGGCAGCGCTGATGATCATCGAGATGCCGATGATGACGGCGCCAATGATGATGCCCAGCGAGGTGTTCTGGTCCTCTTCGATCTCCTTGCGGATCGAAAATGGCGCGATCTGAACGATGACGAAGAACGCCAGGCCGAACAGCACGATGCCGATGGCCGAGTAGATGAGCGCCTGGACGATGCTCGTGACATCGACCAGATCGGCGGCGAGCAGGGGCGTGGGGACGTGGGTGAGTAGCGCGTGCATCACTTGCCTCCGTGGTATCCGCCGCCGAGCCAAATGAAGCCGGGCCCCCCGCGGACGGTGGGGTTTTTGCCCGAGCCTTTGACCGGCTGCGAGATCTGGACCTTCCCGCGCTCGGGGGTGCTGGTCAGCAACGCCCCCGACGGGGCCTCGAACAACAGCAGCCCCATGGAGCTGGCTGAGACCAATATGTACGCGATCTTGAACATGGCGGTCGTCCTCGTTGTCGTCAGCTCGACGGAGCGTAGTCGCTGTTGGCCCAGCGGCGTCCTTCGAAGACGCGACCGGCCATGAACCCGATGATGGGGAAGGCGATGATGAACAGCAGCGGCAGCACCATGTAGCGCAGCAGCACCACGTCTCGGCGTATCCGCACCGCGAGCTTGAGATCGGTGGGGGCTGGCTTGCCCGCGGCGGCGCCCGCCTGTGGAGTGATCTGCAGCAGGTACTTGCCGCCCTCGACTCCGCCCACGGTCACCGTCTCGGTGTTGCTCCCCTCGCGCCACGACTCGCCGCCGGAGACCCCATGCCATTCCTCGGCGGTCGCCCCGAAGCCGATGGCTTCCTCGGACACCTGCGACACCAGCATCACGTCGACGTAGGCCCACTGGTTGGACAGAGGCCGGGCGGTGAACTTCAGCTCGAGGGTGGTGGTCTCCCCCTTTTCGCCGACTTCGATCTCTTGGGAAAATGGCTGGAGGCCCAGGTCGTTCTTCTCGAACACGACTTGGTTGTCGCGGGCCTGGAGGTACATCCAGCAGGCGCCGATCCACACCACGATCATGATCGCGAAGGTGGCCCACAGCAGCGCGGCACCCTTCTTCCACGGGTTGGGCTGGAGGTTGCCCACCCCCGAGGTCCGCGGCGGCGAGCCTGGGGCTCCAAACGCCTTCCACACGTCGGCCGCCGAGATGTACTGCATCTGGGTGAAGTTGACGTCGGCGCCGCCCTCTTCGGTGGTCTGCTCCTCGATCGAGATCCCGACCGGAGGCGCGACATAGTCGTGGGCGATGGCGTGGTCGCCGTGGCGCACCTGCCAGGGAAACTCGCCCTCCACGTAGCTGACGTGGGCGACCGATGTCTGGAAGTGCTTGAAGCGCTCCTTCTTGAACACCACCGCCTTGTGGCCGGAGGCCTGTGCCTTGGGGGCACCAGCCAGCGCTCCACCCAAGCTCCACTGCCCGTCGGTCATCTGATAGACGAGCCAGCGGTAGCCCTTGTAGGGGTTGAACAGCAGGAACTCTTGCCAGGGGTAGACGACGCCGTCGACCTCACACTGGCGCCACACGATGCCGATGATCTCGGACTCGATGCCGTCGAGGGTGCCGCGGGCGTACAGCGGGAGCACCGACTGTTGGCGCTGACGCTGGTGTTGCTGGAGGATCTGCAGGGCACCGCTGTCGGCCGGCGACAGCTCCGAGCCGCAGTGCGAGCACGAGACCTGCTCGATCGCCCCGAATCCCCGCAGGGTGATGGGCGCGCCACAGGCCGGACACTGGACCGACTCGGTCTGGGCGGGCTCGCGGAACAGCTTGCGCGGGGCTTGGGGCGGATGGGCGGCCATGGTGTCGATGCGAGTCGGGTGGACTCAGGTGGGGCCGGGTTGGCCCTGCCATCCGGTGAAGCGCCAGCCTTCGAACTGTCGCAGGGGGTGCAGTCCCACCTCGGCGAGATCGATGGCCTCGCCCATGTAGGGCACGGGGCTGGCGTGGTTGGGGTTGGTGCCGTAGTCGAGCGAGATGAACTCGCCGTTCCAGCCGCGCAGATCCACGCCGTGGAAGATCATGCCGGGCTCGGCCTCGAACGGCAGCTGCCCCTCGGCCCCCTTGTAGGCGCCGCCGCGGCGGTCGACGACGACCGCCTCGATGCCGTCGATGGTGAGGACCATGTTGACGTCGAGCTCGGGGTAGGTGGGCACGCGGCCCGCGACCACGCTTTGGTCCTTGACCCGGACGATGCTGTACTGGCCCTGGGCGTCCGCGAGCCAGCCGACCGTGCCGTCGGCGAACTCCACGTACCACTCGTTCCAGTTGCCGCGGCTGTAGCTGACCTGCAGGCGACCCATCACCTCGAACGGGGTGCCGTGGTGACGGCCTCGGCTCCCCAGGATGATGGGCGAGCCGTTGTCGACGAGCGCGGAGACCTTGCCGACCAGCTTGATGTCGACGCCCGTGCGGACGACGGTGCTGTCGCAGAACTCGCAGACCAGTGACACCGCAGCGCCGCGGAACGGAGCCGGGGCACCGCACTGGGGACATTGGATCTGCGGCTGAGCGTACGGGTCCATGCGCGGGCGGCCGTCATGATGCCACGGGTCCACCCGGTTGGGGGAGGGCTACCAGTCGTCCTTGCCGCCGAGGTTGGTGACCTGGGAATAGCCGTCCTTCACCAGGGTTTCCTTGGCAATTGCGGCCCGTCGACCCGAGCCGCAGTACACCACGATCGGTGTATCCCGGTTGCCTTCGGTCAGCCGTTCGATCTCGGCCAGCTGGGCCGGTACCTGGTCGTGCGGCACGTTATGGGCGCCTTCGATGTGCCCGGCCTCGTACTCCTCGGGCGTGCGCACGTCGAGCAGGACACCGCCGCGCTGCTCGATGAGCTCGTGGGCGAGGGCGGGATCGCGGTCGGGGAGGGTGGCGGCAGCATCGGGAGAGGCCGTTGCGGGAGCCGGGGTGCCCGAGCTACAGGCGACCGCGAACGTCAACAAACACAGCGACCAGCGGAGCGGGTGAAGCGACGGCATGTGGCAAAGCATGCCCCAGCTGCGGGACCGACGCGAGCGACGGGCGATTGGCGATGTGCGTGTGGGGCCGAGGCCGTCATCGCGCTGCGGCAGTCTCTCGACGGGATCGACCTCGCTCCCGGCGTCGTTGGGCCGCGGGGCTCGACGAAGGGCGGGTCGTCGTCGTGCGCTCCCGGGGATCCGAGCCGACGGTGCCGCGCCGCGATCTCGTGAGCCTCGATGCGCGGGGCATCGAGATGCACTGCGGTACGCGTGCTGTGTCGGGGCGGTTGCCCTCGTGCACCTGACGAGACCCCGACGAGGTCCCGCCGCTACAGGGGCACGCCGCAGTAGCCCAGGTTGTCGAGCATCGGGGGAGCCGGGACGCCGTCGAACCAAGGCGAGCACTGCTGGCCGGGCAGGCACGGTGGCGCGGGGTCGGTGAGGTCGCAGAAAGCACTGCAGCACCCCGCCGGCCCGGTACAGTCGGGCACGTTCTCGATGCTCGCGCAGAACGAGCCGGGGTCGCAGGTGTTGATGAACTTGCACGGGTCCCCCGGTGCACCAGCGTCTCCCGAGGCGTCGGGGGCACACGTGAAGTTGGTGGTCGGGTGGGGGACGCAGCTTTGTCCCGCCGGGCAGTCGACGTTCAAGGGGTTGCAGCTGGGCAGGCACAGCAGCGGCAACGCGTTGGCGGTGATGTTGCAAAACGTATCGGGATCGTCGCAGGTCGGGCTCTCGGGTGGCCCGACGCAAAAGGCGACGCAGGTGCCCTCGAGGGTGGCGGGGTCGACGTTCCAGCACATCGATCCCAGCTGGCACGTATCGATTCCGCTGACGCGGTTGCCTTCCACGGTGCACGCATCGCCCGGGGCTCCGGGGTCTACGGCGATGGGCGTGCAGTGGGTCGCGTTCCAGGCGTTGCCGCCATCGTTGGCCCACGGCATGCATTTTTCGCCGCGCGGACAGTCCTGTTCGAACAGGTCGCACTCGAAGGACCTGCGGCCCCCGTCTGGGTCGGAGAGGAAGGTCGTCTCGATCCCGGCCGTCGTGTCAGCGGTCCCCTCCGATGTCGAAGGGTCCGGCGTTGGTGGGGGCAGCGACCCCGAGCTGGACCCCGGGACGGGCGGCGGGCTGTCGGTGGTCGTCCCCGTCGTCATGTCGATGGGGCCCGGATCGGACTCCGGGGTGGGCGTCGGACTGCATGCGGTGGAACAAGCCAGCGACACGACCCACGCCATGGCCGAGCGGTGCATACGCGGGGTCTCGATACGGGGGGCGGGAGACGAAGCGGTGTTCATGGGATGAGGCTCCGTGAGGGCGGGGTTCGACGCCGTTGAGCAGCACGCGAGGGCATCGGTGTCATCAGCGAACGACTGCGTCTGGGTACGACGAAGACCAGGAGCGCCCGCATTCGTTACATCGCCCGCGCCGTCGAGGCGTATCGCCGCGCGGGTGGGATGGGGCCGACGCGGTCATGGCAGTCGGCAGATGCCCGTGTAGTCGACGCCAGGCATGGTCCCCCGCTCGAAGTACGGCGTACACACCTGGCCGAGCGGACACATGGGCATCGGCTCGCTGAGGTCGCAAAATGGCGCGCAGCAGGTGTCGCCGCGGCAGTCGGGGACGTCGACCCCTTCGATGCAGGCCTGGCCGGGGTCGCATCCGTTGACGGCCTCGCACGTGTCGCCCTCGGCCCCCGTGGGGCCGGACGCATCGGCCATGCACAGGAAGGTCCCGTCATTGGGTGCACACACCTGGCCCGCCGCGCAGTCGAAGAACAGCGGATCGCAGGTGGGCAGGCATACCGTGGTGATCTCGTTGTCGGGGAACAGGCAATTGCGGTCGGGGTTGGCGCACGTTGGGAGCTCGATGCTGCCTTCGCAAAAGGGCACGCACGTTCCCTCGAGGGTCCCGGCGTCGACATACCAGCACATCGACGTGTCGTCGCAGTCGTCGAAGCCGCTGTAGGGGCTGTCCAGCGCCAGACAGGCTTCGCCCGGCGCAGCGGGGTCGTCGGCGACCGGGCTGCACCGCATCGCGTTCCACTCGTTGCTGCCGTCGTTGGACCACGGCATGCACTTGTCTCCCCGGGGGCAGTCCTGATCGAACAGGTCGCACTTGGTCACGCGGGGGTGGTCGGGGTGGGGGCCCGACGTCCCAGCTGACTCGTCGCCCGTTCCGTCGGCGCTCGTGGGGTTGGCGGTGGTCGTGCTGGTGGAGGTCGTCGTGCTGGGCGGGACCGGCCCGCTCGTGCGTCCTGGGGGCGGTGCGTCGTCGGTCTCACCCTGGGTGGTGACGTTGGTCCCATCATCGAGGGGGGTGAGCTGGGGTCCGCACGCCAATGCGCCCAAGAGGGCGAGCGACGCGAGGGAGCGAAGGAGGTTCAAGGCGTCGCGCACGGCTCGAGGTTCTGTGGGCCGCTCGGGGCTCGGGCGGGACGCAATGGGCGAGGCTGTGCCCCGTGGGTGCGGCCGCATGGGCCGAGCGATGGGGTTGATGGTGCTCGCCACGAGGGCTGAGAGTATCAAAACATCCCATAAAAGTTCGATTTATTAGTATTCGAAGGGCCAGTTTCGAGTCCTGCCTGCAATTGCCGACGTCCATTGCACTGCGGAAGCTGACAGCCCCCTCCCTGTTGCTCCACGAGCGCCGACGTCGATCGACACCGCTGGACCATGGCCCCCAAGGATCGACACCGCAGGAGGTTCGCTCCGTGGTCGAGGTGGCGTCCGCGATCGACGAAGCCAGCGAGGACGGAGACTCGCCCCGACGGCCGAGCCAGCCCGTATGACTACGGCAGCGCGAGCGTATCGACCGTCGCTGGGTCACACGTCGGCGCAGCCACGGGCGCGGCCGCGTCGCTCGTCGTCATCGAGTGCACCCAAGCCCCCACGCTCGCCGATGCCACCGCGGTGCTCACCAACGCCGCCAACATCAATCTGCGTGCCCGAGACGACGGCATGCCCCGACGCAGTGCGTGGAGCAGGGCATCCATCGACGGAAAGCGGTCTTCGGGCTCGATGCTCAGGCCCCGCAGCAGAGCCTCATGGACGCGCGCAGGGACACCGCGGCGGTCGTCGGGAATCACCAAGTTGCCGCGGGCGAACGACGTCGCCGTCTCCACCGCGGTGGCCCCGGGATACGGCCGCACACCGTACAGCGCTTCGAACAGGGCCACACAAAACGAGAACTGGTCGGCACGAGGCGAGACCCCCAGGCCGAGCAGCTGCTCGGGCGCCATGTACCCACGCGTGCCGACGATGATGTTGGTGCCGGTCAGGCGCTGCGCGTACCAGGGTTCGTTGCGGTCGCCCGCGAGCTCGGCCTCGTGGGCGCGCTCGGAGAGGGTGGTGGCCTGCTCGGCCAGACGCGCGAGCCCGAAGTCGACGACCGTGACGTGTCCATGGGGCCCGACGATGACGTTGGTGGGCTTGAAGTCGCGATGGATGAGTCCGGCATCGTGCGCGGCGGACAGGCCTCGTCCCGCGGGCAGGAAGGCCTCCACGATCTCCGCGAAGGTGCGAGGCTGGGCCCGCAACCACTGGTCGAGGTCGATGCCAGGAACGAGCTCCATCGCCAGGTAGTCGCCGCGATCGCAGCTGCCCACGTCGTACAGGGAGACCACGTTGGGATGAGAGAGCCGAGCCAGGGCCTGCGCTTCTCGACGCAGCCGCTCGTCGACGTGCATCTCGACGATGGGCGGCGTATCCCGGTGACGCACCAGCTTGAGCGCAACTCGACGACCGAGCATCGAATCGTAGGCGCCGTACACCACGCCCATGCCCCCACGGCCCAGTCGGCAGCGCACGATGAACCGACCGACGCGGTCGCCAGGGCGCAGCGGGCCGGTCATCGAGAACGCCGCCGGTCGACGGTCGTCGTCGATCGGCTGCGGGACTCCCGGGGCGTCGTCGATCGGCAGACGCCGCGTGGTGAGCTCGTGAGCAGTGGGCATGACTGGGGCCAGTCCACCCCAGTCTAGGTCATCACCCAAGGAATGATCCGTGGGTAGAGCTACCGTTTTGGCAGCTGAACGCTACATTCGTTCGAAAATTCCGGCCGCACCCATCCCACCACCGATGCACATCGTCACCATGGCGTAGCGGCCATTACGACGTTTGAGCTCGGCCAGGGCCGTTGCGGTGAGCTTGGCCCCGGTGCAGCCCAGCGGGTGCCCCAGCGCGATCGCGCCACCGTTGACGTTGACCTTGGTCTGGTCGAGGCCCAGCGTGCGAATGACGGCGAGCGACTGCGAAGCGAAGGCCTCGTTGAGCTCGATGACGTCGATGTCGACCAGGCTGAGCCCGGTCTGCTTGAGCACCTTGGGGATCGCCTCGATGGGTCCGATCCCCATGACCTCCGGAGCCACACCGGCCACGGCGAAGCCCACGAACCGGGCGATCGGGGTGACGTCGAGCTCCTTGGCGCGCTCGCCCGACATCAGCACGGCCATCGCGGCGCCGTCGCTCATCTGCGACGAGTTGCCGGCCGTGACCGAGCCCTTGGTGTGGAACACGGCGCGGAGCTTGTTGAGTACCTCGAGGCTGGTGTCGGCGCGCGGGCCCTCGTCGACCGAGAAGGTCTTGCCCTGAGCGTTGGTGACGGGAACGATCTCATCGGCGAACTTGCCCGATGAAATCGCGGCCATCGCTCGCTGGTGACTGGCCAGCGCGAACAGGTCTTGGTCGGCGCGGCTGACCTCGTAGCGGTTGGCCACGTTCTCGGCCGTCAGACCCATGGAGATGTAGACCTCCGGGGCCTTGGTGACCACGCGATGGTTGAGCACGGCCTTGTTGCCGCCCATGGGCACCATGCTCATCGACTCGACCCCACCGGCCACGGCGCAGTCGATGGCGCCGACCATGATGCGCTCGGCACAGGTGGCGATGGCCTGCAGGCCCGACGAACAGAACCGGTTGATGGTCTGGGCAGACGACGAGACGGGCAGGCCGGCTTGAAGTCCGATCACCCGCGCGACGTTGAGGCCTTGCTCGGCCTCGGGCATCGCGCAGCCGAGCACGACATCGTCGACCAGGTCCTTGTCGAGGTCGGGCAGGTCGTCGAGCGTCCCGCGGAGTACTTCGATGGCGACGTCGTCGGGACGGGTATTGGCGAGGGTGCCCTTGAGGGCTCGACCCACGGCGGAGCGACGCGCAGCAACGACAACGGCTTCCTTGAGCTGAGTCATGATGGGATTCCTTGCTAGTTGCGGAGGGGCTTGCCGGTTTGAAGCATATGCGCGATGCGGTCGCGGGTCTTTTGGGTACCCGCGAGGCTCACGAAGGCTTCGCGTTCGAGGTCGAGGAGGTGCTGGGCGGTGACGGTGCCAGGGGTGGCCGACATCCCGCCCGTGATCACGTGGGCGATCTTCTCGCCGATGAGCCGGTCGTGGGGGCTGGCGTAGCCGCCCCATTCGAATTGAGCTGCACCCATCAGGAAGTTGGCGCCCTGGTTGGCCCCGATGACCGTGATGGGCTCGTTGGCGTTGGGCGGGGTCCAGCCCGCCTCGGCCATCCCGATGCAGCGGCGCTTGGCCTCGGAGACCACGCGGCGCTTGTTGAAGACGATGGAATCGGTCGGTCGCAGGTAGCCGAGCCCTCGCGCCTCTTGGGCGGAGGTGGCGACCTTGCCCTGGGCGGCGCCCTCGAACCCGCGGCGCAGCCAGGGGTATGGGTCACCGTCGGGCACCTGTGAGGCCCACTCCGAGGCCCGGCGCGCGATTTCCTTGAGGCCGCCACCCGCGGGCACCAGGCCCACGCCAGCCTCGACCAGGCCCATGTACAGCTCGGCATCGGCCACCACCGCGCTCGCGGCCAGCGTGACCTCGGCTCCGCCGCCCAGCGTCAGGCCGAAGGGCGCGGCCACCACGGGAATGGTGGCGTGTCGCAGCTTCATCATCGTCTGCTGGAAGCCGTCGACGAACTGGTCGAGCTCGTCCCACTTGGACTGACCGGCCAGCGCGAGGATGACGAACAGATTGGCCCCAGCCGAGAAGTTCCCGGCCTGGTTGCCGACGACCAGGCCGCGGAAGCCCCCGTCGTCGGTCACGTGGTCGACGGCCTGCGACAGCATCGTGGCGATGCCCTCGTCGATCGCGTTCATCTTGGCGTGGAACTCGACGCATGCGATGCCATCGCCCAGGTCGATCAGGCTCGCGCTCTTGTTGCTCGAGATCACGCCGACCTCGGCCTTGCGCTGCGCCAGGACCATCATGCCCGGGGTGGGCTCGACCTCGACGTGGTCTCCGGCCTCCGCCGACCAGCGGGTGGGCTTGACCGCGTCGCCACCGAACCAGGAGGCCGCATCGCCGTGCTTGCTGCGGAGCGCGACGGCGGCGGAGGGCAGGGCGATGCCTGCCGCCTGCATCTGGTCCATGACCCAGCCGAACCCGGCCGCATCCCAGATGGCGAACGGTCCCTTCTTCCAGCCGTAGCCCCAACACATCGCGTCATCGATGCTGGTGGGGCTGTCGGTGATCTCGCCGAGTCGGTTGGCGGAGTAGGCCAGCAGCGGCAGGTACAGCTTGCGGAGGAAGTCACCCGCACGCCCCTCGGCCCGCAACGCTCCCGCGATGCGCTTGTCGAGACTGCGCTCCTTGCTGACCGATGCCAGCTCGGGAAAGTCGGGCTCGATGCGGTCGCGGTACTCCAGCGTCGTCAGATCGAGCGAGAGGATCTTGCGCTTGCCCTTGGCGTCCCGCTCGTTGGTCTTCTTGTAGAAGCCCTGGCCGGTCTTGTCGCCCTTCATCCCGCGCTCGAACATCGCGGTGAGCGAGGGATGGACGACCATCAGCGGGTGGAGCTCGTCGTAGTTGGCGGCCTTGGGGTCGGGGCTGACCGCCTTGGCGAGGTTACCGATGACCAGCGCCGCGACATCGATGCCGACCAGGTCGCCCAGGCGGAAGCTGCCCGTCTTGGGGCGTCCGACCAGCTTGCTGTTGAGCAGATCGACCTCCTCCACGGTGTAGCCGTCGTCGAACGCCGCCTTGAAGGTCAGCATCATCTCCGCGATGCCGATGCGGTTGCCGATGAAGTTGGGGGTGTCGCGACAGTCGACGACGCCCTTGCCCAGCACGCGGTCGGAGAACTCTCCCAGGTCCTTGGCGACCGCGGGATCGGTGTGGGCCGACGGGACGATCTCCAGCAGGTGCATGTATCGCGGAGGGTTGAACCAGTGCATGCCGACCACCCGGCGCCGGATGTCGTCGGGCAGCTCGGCCACGATGTCGCCGATCGGCAGACCCGAGGTGTTGGTGGCGAGCACGGCGTGGGCAGGAGCGGCAGCACCGATGCGAGAGAACAACGGCTGCTTGATGTCCAGTCGCTCGATGACGACCTCGATCACCAGGTCGCTGGCGGAGACGGCGGTCTCCAGGTCGTCGTCGAGGTTGCCCACGGAGATGAGCCTGGCGTTGGCCTTGTCCATGAACGGAGCGGGCTTGGCCTTGCGCAGCTTGGCCAGCGCGCCCGCGGCCACCACGTTGCGAGCCTTGGCTCCTGCCGATGCGTCGACGCCCTTGGGCACGATGTCCAGCAGGTGGGTCGTCACGCCCGCGTTGGCCAAGTGGGCCGCTATTTGTGCGCCCATGGTGCCGGCTCCGACGACGGTGGCGACGAGTTGGTGGGCAGGTCGTTGGAGGTTCACGCGCCGGACGATAGCGGCGCGTCAGCAGATCGGGCCAGGGGCGCGTCGCGCACACGATGTGACCCATGCCCGCATCGTTTTGGGCGCGAGATGGCCCCTCGTGCTACCGTCGAAGGACTAGGGGATGAAGCCTGCCAAGCCGCGTCGGACGTTGCTCGGAGGGCTTGGTCTGGTGCTGTTGTCGGCTGGAGTTGGTTCCCATCCGCGGCAGGCCGAGGCTGAGCCGCCCAGCGTCGCCGCGCCCAAGGCCGAAACGGCGAGCGATGCCGCGCCTGCCGTCGCTGATTCCCCGGCTCCGGGCGTGGAAGCTCCAGCGGGGTTCGTGGATGGGCCGCTGGTGGGCCGTCCTGGCGCGGCAACTGCGCTGGCCGTCCGCGATCCGGACACCGCGCTGGCGTTGCTCGATGGTCAGCCGGCGCCGCTCGAAGGCACGGCCGCTTGGTTTCGCCACGGTGCACTCCGAGGGCGTGCGCTCCGAATGCTCGGACGCATGGCCGACGCCGTCACGGTGCTCGAGCCACTGGCCAGCCACAAGGCGCTGTCCGATCACTTTGCCCCCGAGCTGCTCGGCTACGAGCTCGCCCTGGCTCGCCAGGCGTGGGCGGCCGACGGATCGCTGTCGGTCGAGCTGGCCGACGAACAGCGCAAGCGTGCGGTCGCCGAGCTGGGCAAGGTGCGACGCAGCAGTCCCATGCGCAACCTCGCCGAGCTGCGGGTGTTGCAAGGCGAGCTGATGGTCGCGATCACGGGAGGCGAGGGGCGGTCGGCCACGCGCGCGGCATCCAAGGCGGCCAAGGCCATCGCCAAGATCATCGCCGACTATCCCAACCACCCGCGCATCGGCGTGCTGCGAATGAACCATGCGCGGGCGCTGGTGCGCGCAGGCAAGGCCACCGAAGCGGCGGCCATCTTTCGGAGCGTGATGACCGAGCGGGCGGGCGAGCCCGAGGCCGAGCAGGCCTGGACGGAGCTGTCGGCGCTGGCCGAGGGCAACCGCAAGGTGTCGTCCAGGCGCCCCTCCACGGGCGAGAAGCTCGAGCAGGCGGTCTATGCCCGGGGCTTGCGTCGGGTAAAGGAGTCGCGTCGCATTCTCGATGCGATGGCCGACGACGAGGAGCTCTCCAGCTCGCGGCGGCGACAGGCGAGGCGCTCGCGCTCCTACACGGCCTACAAGCAGCGGGACTTCGAGCGCTGCGCCGACGACCTGCGCCCCATGTACGCCGAGCGCGGCAACGTCGACGTGCGCGACTGGCTGCTGCGCTGCCTGGAGCGCGGCGAGATGTACGACGAGGCGCTGGGAATCTGGGAAGCTCGCACCAAGAGCGACCGCGCCTCCACGCGCCTCAATGCGCTGTGGAACGGGCTGATCTTGGCGTTTCGCGCCGGGCGCTACCAGCAGGCCCAGACCTGGCTGCGCGAGTACGAGTCGATGTCCAAGGGCCACCGCGGGGAGCGACGGTGGTTGGGGCCATGGCTGGCGTATCGGCTCGGTCGCACCGAAGAAGCCATCGAAGGGCTGCGGGCGGTCGCGTCGGGCTACGGCAGCGATGCGCGTCGCGGACGGTACTTCCTGGGCAAGGTGCTGCTCGCCAGCGCCGACCCGACCCTGCGCGAGAAGGGAGCGACCAAGCTCCAGCAGATCGCGGTCAGTGACGCGTGGGGTTACTACGGATTGATGGCGCGGCAGCGCCTGCTCGACGCCGGTGTGGAGACCCCGCCCCTGCCCGAGCTGCTGGCGGTCGCCGACGAGTCGCGGCCACCGTCGCGCGCCAGCGCCGAGACGACGCTCGCGGAGCTCGACGCTCGCTTTGGTGAGGCATGGCCGTCGATCCGCAGGACCCGACAGCTGTACGAAGCCGGCTACCTCGAGGAGGCGCGCCGCGAGCTGCGGTACGGCGCCCGCGCGTATCTCGACCACCGGCACGGGCACAGTCCCGGTCCGCGCAGCGAGGCCATCTACATCGGTCTGGGGTGGAAGGCCGAGTGGGAGTATCCGCGCGCCCGCACCACCTCCAAGGGACGCAAGACCCTCCGCAGCTCGGAGGATGCCGAGGCCCTGCGGGAGGGCTTCCGCTCGCTGGCCCACGATCTGTCCGAGCCCTATATGTGGGCCAAGCTGTCGACCTCGAGCGACGGCGCCTACAAGGCTCGCTGGCATCCCCGCGCCTACCGGGCGTCGGTCGAGCGCGAGGCCCGGCTACGGGGCATCGACCCGATCCACATGTGGTCGTTGATGTACACCGAGTCCCGATTTCGGCGACACGTCGTGTCCCCCGTCGGCGCGCGTGGGGCCCTTCAGATCATGCCGTGGACCGGTCGCCAGCTGTCCGAGCGCCTGGACGAGATGCCCGATGATGGTCGGTTCAATCCCGACGTGTTGTTCGACATCGACACCAACGCGCACCTGGCCGGCTACTACGTCTCGGAGCTGCTGGCCAAGTTCCACGGGCAGGCGCCCATGGCCTACGCCAGCTACAACGGCGGTCCCAGCAACGTTG
>JAHZJA010000787.1 GCA_022601155.1 Deltaproteobacteria bacterium
CGTTGGGGGCCATCCCGAGACGAGTACGGCGGTGGCAGGCGCGGCGGCGACAACCGGTCCGGCCGAGTGCGGCGAGCGAGCAATCGCCCGACGCGTCCACGGAACGGTCGGCACCGTCGAGCGCAGCACAGTCCGCCGTTGGAGCGGCGGCCGACGTCGTTCATACCGATGGTCGAGGTGGCGCGTACTGGGGGTTGATGGCAGCCGCGGGCCTGCTGGTCTCGGCCCTCGGCTACGCGACGCAGTGGGCCGAGCCCAACGCGTTCATCCCCGGGGTGGTGCTCGGCGCATTGGCGCTGGCGGTGGTCTTGCCCGTTGGAGGCCGTGTGCAAGAGCCCATCGCACTGGCGTTGGTCGGGGCCCAGCTGCTGTTCTCGCTGCTGGTGGAGCCGCGCTACCAGCCGGTGCAGACCAAGGGGTGGGCGGGCCTGTCCACCAGCTACACCTGGCAGGATCCAGGTCGAACGTTTCCCAGTGGACAGGCGTGGGACCACGCGCGGGAGCTTCGGGCACAGCTCGAGGCGAGCGAGGGAGAGACGTTCGCTCTGCACCGACCGTGGTGGTCGGTGCTGGCCGGGGGCACGGGCCACGTGGGCAGCATGGGGGTGACCGACGTGCTCCCCGAAGACCGTGCGGCGATTCAAGGGTCGATTCGCGAGGCGCTTCGTGCCCGTCGGTACGCACGCGTGTGGCTGGAGGGCGAGCCGCCCCGCTGGATGAGCCGGGACTTGCTATCGGGCTATCGGGTGGAGCAGCGGCGCCATGGCGCGCAGCGAGTCCGGCCGTGGAGCGGCTATATGTCCGACGCCGGAATGGTGAGCCGTTATCGCCGCGATCAACTCTCGTTCGTGCCCCGGGGTCCGCGTGTGGCTCCACCGGGCACGAGCATCGTGGCCGACTTCGAGAGCCTCACCCTCGAAGGCTTCACCAAGCAGGGGCCAGCCTTCGCTCGACCGCAGCGTGGGACGCCACGGCGGCTGCCACCCGCGGGGCCGTATGGGGGTGATGCGCTGCTGACCAGCGCGGGCGGGTCGGGACGCCTCAACCTCCAGGGTTCGGCCGACTCCCCCGTCATCTCGCTACCCCAGGCCGGTCACGTGGAGATGCTCGTCGGCTTTGGTGGACGCAATGCCAAGGGCCTCACGGTGGAGATCGTGGAGGAGGGGACCGACCGGACGGTCCGTCTCGACGTTCCCGCCGTGCCCCATGCACTGGCTCCGGTTCGATGGAGAATCGAGCCCGATTGGGTCGGGGCCCAGATACGCATACGCCTCGGGGATACGAACCCCGAGGCGGCGCTGTACTTCGACGATCTTTGGGTCGTGACCCAAGCGTCGAAGGACTAGTAGGTCATCCGCACGACATCGCGCGTGATCGACACCGTCTTGCTGCCCCCGCAGGGGTACGCGACGCGAATGTCGACCGTGGTGCCGGGCGCTCCGCGGATGGCGGAAGCCCAGTCTTCGAGCTTGGGAGGATCATCGCCGTCGACCGCGATGAGGCGAGCACCGGGGTGCAGCTTGCCCGTGGCGGGCGAGCCTCGCAGCACGCGACGAACGACCACTTGGCCCTTGTGCCGCTCGATGACGACACCGATCCCACTATAGGTGTAGGCCTTGTCGACCCGTTGATAGGCATCGCAGTCGTGCGAGCCCAGGCGGTACATGACCGCGGCGGAAGTAACGACGGAACCGGCGAGCACGACGGCTCCAAGCACGGCACGTCGGGCGGTACGCCAGCGAGCGAGAGTTGTTCGAGTCGAATCAGCGGAGCGCATGCGGTGGCCTCCCAAACGTCGGTCCGCGGACAGTTTTCCACACGAAGGGGAGCATGCCAAGCGGCGCCTTTGGCGATGGCTCTTGGCGTGTCCCAGCCTTGAACCGTCCGATGTTCGGCCCACACGGCGGCGTTTTCGTCGAGATGTTTCCTTGCCCGTCGGGGTCGGTTATAGCCTCGTCCCATGAGTGCACGCGCCCCGCGTTGGCTGAGCCTAGCGGCCCTGTCGCTGTGTTTTTCGGCCTGCAAGCCCGAGGCACCGGTCGAATCGGCCGCGGAGGGTAATCCCGAAGAGGGACCGATCGCCGCCGAGCCATCGCCCGCCGCCGAAGATCCGATTGCCCCCGATTCCGAGGCCCCCGGTGAGCCCGCCGGGCAGGGCGCAACTCTCGCCGCCACGAATCCGAGTGCACCGGACCCCGACGCGCTCGATCCGCAGCCCGAACCAGCGATCGAAGAGCCCGAGATCTCCCCGGAGGAGCCGGCCGTACCCGAGGAGCCGCGAAGGGTCCTCATTTTGGGGGACAGTCTGGCCGCGACCGGATTTGGGGCCCTGCTCGAGCGCAAGCTCGACGCGAATCCCAACGTGGTCTGCTACCGGAAGGGCAAGAGCTCTTCAGGCCTGGCCCGACCGGACTTCTTCGACTGGAAGGCCGAGGCCAAGCGTCAGGTGGAGTACCGCAAGCCCGACCTGGTCATCGTGATCATGGGCGGGAATGACGGGCAGGACCTCACGCGTCGGAAGTCCAGCCGGGGCCGTCGTGTGCCCTGGAAGCACGAAAACTGGGCCACTGCCTACCGTGAGCGGGTCGATTCCTTCCTGTCGCAAGTCCAGGCCCCCGATCGCAAGGTCTTGTGGCTCGGTTTGCCCCATATGGGGCTGCGCAGCCTGGAAAAGAAGCTCACCATCATCCGCGATGTCCAGCAAAACGCGGTCGAAGCGCTGGGCGACGATGGGATCTACTTGGACACCATCCCGTTCGTCACCACGGACGACGGCAAGATGCTCAAGCAGGCCAAGGTGGGGGCTCGGAACAAGCTCCAGACCCTCCGCGCCGACGACAAGATCCACTTCACGATGGCCGGCAGCGAGTACCTCGCCGCCCTGGTCTATCCCGAGGTTTTGGAAGCTCTGGGCGTTCCCGACGTCCAAGCCGAGTAGTGACCGCGCGCGGGCCGACCGCGCCACAGAGGTCGCCCACCCCGGCAGGGGTGATCATGGAGAGAACCCATGACGCCGCCCATCTCTCGACCGTTCTGCCTCGCGCTGGCCCTCGCAGCCGTGGGCATGGTTGGTTGCTCGGTTTCGATCGGGGGAGATCGAGCGTCGACCGCGCCCGGCACGGCATCCACCGCGACGACCCACAAATGGTGGGCCGCGGGTGACGAGGGTGAGTCCGCTGTACCGACCCGCAAATGGATCACCCACATCGTGGTGCCTCGCGAGACACGCGAGACCATCGCGGCGCGCTACGGCGTGACGGTCACCGAGCTGGTTCGGGCCAACAAGAAGAAGCTCGGCAAGAAGAAGTGGCTGTACGCCAACCAGAAGCTGCGGATCCACGCGCGCAAGTTCCCTCCGCCGCGGGAGAAGATCCGCTACGTCGTCAAGCGTGGTGACACCTGGTCGAAGATCGCGGCCAAGTTCCACGTGTCGCCCCGAGACTTGAAGGGGTGGAATCCCAAGGTGCCGCGTGCCTTCAAGGCCGGCACCAAGCTCAAGGTCTATACCGATCCTGTAGCTCCCGCGGTGGTTGGCGGCGGCGGTGGAGCGGGAACCGCCGTTGGGCCGCTGCCCGAGTTCCATGTGCGGGGCGGTGGTGTCGGGGTGGGCAAGCCCAACCGTGGCCATCTGGTCAACGGGGTCAAGCTTCCCAAGAGCGACATGGTCAAGATCCTCGATGGGGACAAGGTCTGGGGAACCAGCCACACCATCGAGCTGCTGCAGACGTCGATCGCGGCCTTCCGTCGCGACTCGGGCTACGCCAAGCCGCTGACGGTCAGCTCGATCAGTCGCAGGAAGGGCGGCAAGTTCAGCCCGCATAGTTCCCATCAGACCGGTCGCGATGTCGACATTCGGTTGCCGCGCAAGAGCGGCGGAGCCAAGAGTCAGTCTCCCTCGACGATCGACTGGACGATGACCTGGCAGCTGGTCAAGGCGCTCGCGGACACCGGGGAGGTCGAGTACATCTTCATCTCCTGGTCGCGCCAAAAGTACCTGTACCGGGCGGCTCAGAGCGCGGGCGCCACCAAGTCGCAGCTGACCAAGCTCATCCAGTATCCGCGCAAATCCAAGTCCAACAAGGGCCTGGTGCGGCACTCGTCGGGGCACACGGTGCACCTGCACGTGCGGTTCACGTGCACGCCGGGCAACACGCGCTGCAAGAGCTACTGACTGCGTCTCGCCACCGGTCGCGCGGTCGTCGAGACCGGCGGGCGGCGATGCTCGGCGACGATGGCCGTGCTCGGAAGTGATGGCGACGCTCGGCGGCGACGACCACGTTCGGCCCTCGAGACCCACGCTTGGTGGCTCAACACGATGGGCGTTCCCAGGAGGGAATCGGTCTGGAGTCGTGACCGCGTTGCCGTCGCCGCGCGTCGTCCTTGCTTCGAGGGCGGGAGTACGCCAGTTTCGGGCGATGGGACGCATGCTGGACGGCACCTGGTATCGAGAAGACCGCTTTCCCACCGACGAGGGCGGGCGCTTCGTGCGGGCCGCCACCGTCTTTCGCGACACGGTGACCTCCGAGCCCGGGGCGGCGCACCCGGTGGTGTCGGGGCGCTATCACCTGTACGTGTCGTGGGCGTGTCCCTGGGCGCATCGGGTGCTGATCGGCCGTGAGTTGCTCGGGTTGCAGTCGGCCATCTCCGTGTGTGCCGCCCACCCGCACATGGGCGAAGACGGCTGGGTGTTTGCCGACGGCAAGGCGGCCATCCCCGACGCGGTGGGCGGTGTCGACTTTCTGTGGCAGGCCTACGCGCGTGCCGACGCCGAGTTCACGGGGCGGGTCACGGTGCCCGTGCTGTGGGACCGCGAGACCAACACCATCGTCAACAACGAGTCCCGCGAGATTCTCCGCATGCTGGGGACGCAGATGACCGCGCTGCACGGTGCCAACGCCCCGGATCTATGTCCGCCCGATCTTCGCCCGGCGATCGACGAGGCCATCGACGCGATCTACGAGCCCATCAACAACGGCGTGTACCGGGCGGGTTTTGCCCGCACCCAGTCCGCCCATGAAGAGGCGGTCACGCAGTTGTTCGAGGCTCTCGAGCACTGGGAGGGCGTGCTCGCCCAGCATCGATGGCTGTGTGGAGACCGCTTCACCGAGGCGGATATCTGCCTGTTCACCACCTTGGTTCGCTTCGACTCGGTCTACGTCACCCACTTCAAGTGCAACGTCAAACGCCTGGTCGAGTACCCGAACCTGTGGGGCTTTTGTCGCGACATCTACCAGATGCCGGGCGTCGCGGGCACCGTCCACCTGGCTCACATCAAGCAGCACTACTTCGGGAGTCACCGCTCGATCAATCCACACGGTCTCGTGCCGTTGGGCCCGCAGCTCGACCTACAGGCCCCTCACGACCGCGACCGTGCGTCGTGGGCCTGAGCGTCCTCGCTGACCATCAATCGTCTGCGGCGCTGCGAAACCACGCCTCGGTCACATCGTCCTCGGCGTAGTAGTGCTCGATGCGGAGTTCTTGCGCGGTGATGTCGATCGGTGTGCCGAGCGAGGCCACGGTGGTGAACAGTCGCAGCTCGACGTCGCCGTTGCGAAGGTGCAGCGGGACCAACACCTGGCTGGCGTCGTGGGGCGAGGGATCCCGATGCGCCCGGGGCATGTGGGGATAGTCCATCAGTGACTCGACCAGGGGATCGAGATCATCACACAGCGCATCTTGGGTGGCCTCGCGGACCAAGCGAGCCATCAACACGCGACTGACCTCGTCCCAGTTGACGATGTAGCGCCGCAGCCCTCCGGGGTGAAACACCAAGTGCATGGCATTGCGGGCGTGCACGCCCATCGAGGGGTCGGGGGGCATGGCCTCCATCAGTCGTTGCGCGCCCTCGTTGCTCATCAGCAGATCCCAGCGCCGGTTGACCACGATGGCGGGGAACGGCTCCTGCCGCTGCATGATGAAGTCGAGGGCACGTCGGACGTTGGACATGTGCGGCTGCTGTATTGCGCTCTCGCGGTAGACGGGAGCGAATCCCGCTGCGGTCAGCAATGTGTTGCGCTCGCGCAGCGGTACGTCGAGGGCAGAAGCGAGCACGAGCACCATCTCGCGACTCGGCTGGGCCTTGCCGTTCTCGACGAAGCTGATGTGTCGGGTGGAGACCTCGGCCTGCTCGGCCAAGGCCAGCTGGCTCAACCCCCGGGCAGATCGCCAGCGGCGAAGGAGAGGACCGACAGCGGTCGTTGACGGCATGGGGACGAGCGTAGCGCGCCGAAGGGCATGTGGGCATGACCTCGGAGGTCATGTCGAAGGCAGGTCGACGGGTGGCTTCGGCGCCTGGCGACAGTTGACCGATCGTCGTCACGCAGCGAGACTGCGCGTCGGACGTGCGAGCTGCCGGTCTGCACTGGGATGGATGGAAGATCGATGGACGAAACCAAGAAGGCATCCCCGAGCTATCGGCTAGGTGTGGCCTGCGGGTTCGCGTTGGCGGTCGTCGTCATATTGGCGTGGCAGGCTTTCGAGCATGGTCAGCACAGTGGTCTGTACACGGAGTTTGGGGGGATCGTGTTGCCCACGAGCACCACGATCGTGCTCAGCCCCGTCTACCGGATCGGGATGCCAACGCTACTGCTCATGGCCATCTTGGTGGCGCACGACCGTCGAGCACCCTGGCTGGCGATCGCTGCGGTGGTCGTGGGTATGGGTGCCGTCGTCTTTGCGTACTGGGCTGTCACGGCGCCCATGCGCGCGCTGACAGACCCGATCCTCGGTTCATGACGCGTCGTCTGACCCGGCGCCCTTGGTGCCCGGTCCCGGGGGCGGCGTCGGGGAATCCACTGCAATCGATGAACCTCGGCCTGGGGGGGTTGCCGCGGGTGTCGATCGCACGCTGTTCCTCGGCCCAATGATGGTCTGACGGAGGGTGGATCCGGGGCCAACGCGATCGGTCTCGGACCGTGAAGGAGCGACTGGTGACCGATGAAGGCGGGCGGCGGTATCATGGTGGAGTGGATCGCGCCGAGTCGGTAGGAACCCGGGGCGACGACACGCGTGTGGTCACGGGAGCGCCGACCGATCCGGCGACGGTGGTGCCCGCGTCGGGGGTGCGCTCGATTGGGCGCTACATCGTGGTCGCGGAGGCTGGCAGCGGCGGGATGGGCCGGGTGTATCGCGCGTACGACCCCAAGCTGCACCGCGAGGTCGCGCTCAAGATGCTCAAGCTGGCGCGCGCGCAGACCAGCGACATGGCACGGGTGATGCGGGAGGCTCAGGCGATGGCGCAGCTCAGCCACCCGAACGTCGTGCCCGTGTACGACGTGGAGCGTGCCGGGGCCTCGGTCTTCATTGCGATGGAGTACGTCGCAGGCAAGACGCTGCGGCACTGGGCTCGGGAGCGACATCCATGGCCGCGGGTGTTGGAGGTGTACATCCAGGCGGGTCGAGGACTCGCGGCCGCCCACGCGGCAGGAATCGTCCACCGCGATTTCAAGCCGGCCAACGCGATCCTCGGTGAAGACGGACGGGTGCGGGTGATGGACTTCGGCCTCGCACGGGGGGTCGACATCGACGTCTCCGGGCCACAGGCGCTGCCCAGCCACTCCGGCTCGGATTTTTCGCTGTCCGATCCCCTCACCGAGGCGGGCACGGTGATGGGGACGCCGGCCTACATGGCGCCGGAGCAGGCTCAGGGCATCGTTGCCGATGCGGCGTCCGACCAGTACTCGTTCTGCGTGGCGTTGTTTGGCGGGCTGTTCGGCGCCCGCCCGTTCCGAGCCGACGACGCCAAGGCCATGCGCAGGGCCAAGGCACGCAAGGCCATCGACTATCCGGCGGGGCACGACGTGCCGATGTGGGTGCAGCGCGTGGTCGAGCGGGGGCTCGAGCCCAAGCCCGCCGACCGCTGGCCATCGGTGAACGCGCTGCTCGAGGCGCTCGCGAACGACCCGCGAAAGACGCGTCGCCGTCGCGTGGGTATCGTGCTGGGGTCTGCGGGGCTGCTGGGCGTGGGGGCCGGCGCGGTACAGCTGGCGCAGCAGGGGCCGCAGCCATGCTCGGGCGCGCGCAGCAAGCTCGACGGGGTGTGGGACGAACCATCGCGGGGCGTCGTTGCCGACGCCTTTGCTGCCACCGCGCTGTCGTACGCACCGACGACCTCGGCGCGGGTCGAGCAGCGGCTCGATGCCTACGCCGATGCATGGGTCCGCGAGCACACCGACGCGTGCGAGGCGACCGAGCTCCGCAAGGAGCAATCGGCGACGCTCCTGGACGCGCGGATGCGTTGTCTCGACGCCCGGCGGGAGGTGTTTGGCGCGCTGGTGGTGACCCTCGGGCAAGCGGACGCAGCCGTGGTCGAAAAGTCGGTGCAGGCCGTCGGGGGACTTCCGGCCGTCGACCGCTGCGCGGACCCGGCGTATGTCATGGCCGCCGTGGCGCCTCCGGATGACGCCGCGACGGCCGCGGTGGTGCGCGAGCACGAGCTGTCGCTGGCGAGGGCACGCGCGCTGGCGTTGACGGGGCGCTACGGCGATGCGCTGGAGGTGGTGTCTGCGGTCGCGGAACAGGCCGCGGGCATCGACTACCTCCCGCTGCAGGTCAGTACCGCCGCGCAAAACGGAGCGCTCCAGGAGCGCATCGGAAACTACGAGGCATCCGAGGCCTCGCTGCGTCGGGCGTTCTTCGACGCGCGGCGGACGGGCCAGGACGAGATCCGGGTTCACACGGCGGTGCGGCTGGTGGTCGTGGTGGGAGAGCGGCTGGCTCGTCACGCTGAAGGGCGGATGTGGGCTGAGCACGCGGGGGCCGAGCTCGAGGTGGCCGGCCGACAAGACGATCGGGCCGAGCTGCTGAACAATCAGGGGTTGGTGGCGTTGGCAGCCGGGGACCCCGAAGCGGCGTTGGCCCACCACCGTGAGGCCCTCGCGCTGCGCGAGGATGTGTTCGGCCCCGAGGCGGCCCAGGTGGCGGTCTCGCTCAACAATGTTGCGGGTGCCAAGTACGGCATGGGAGATGCTGCGGGAGCGGCGGAGGACTTCGAGCGTGCTCTGCACATTCGCCGCCAAGTGTTGGGAGCCGAGCATCCGGACGTCGCCGCCTCCTACGGCAACCTGGCCACGGCGCTCATTCCCCTGGGCAAGCTCGACGAGGCCGAGTCGCACTCGCTCGAGGGGATTCGAATCCTCGAGGACGCCTTCGGCCCCGACCATCCCCTGGTGGGCACGATGAACCACAACCTGGGGACCCTGTACCTGGCGTGGCGCGACCCCACGCGCGCCGAAAAACGTCTGTTGCGGGGGCTTCGGATCCGTCGCAGAGCCCTGGAGCCCGATCATCCTCTCGTCGCGGTGTCGCTGTCGGCATTGTCGGCGGCGCAGATGGCACGCGACGACCAACCGGCGGCCATCACCTCGCTCACCGAAGCGTTGGAGATTCAGACCAAGTCCCTGGGTCCCGAGCACCCCGACCTCGCGGTGACGCTGAACAACCTGGGCAACGCCTACTTCAACACCGAAGACTACCCGCGGGCGCTCGAGTATCAGCTGCGCAACGCCGAGGTGCGTCGCATCGCGCTGGGCCCCGATCACCCCAAGCTGGCGATGTCGCTGGCGAACCTCGGTCGTGCGCTCGTGGCCAACGAGCGGGCCCACGACGCGATCGTTCAGCTCGAGCGCGCCTGCGAGATCCAAGACCAGGTGTCGGGCCAGGAGGGAATCCGCGGCACGATGTACCAGTATCTGGCCGATGCGTTGTGGGCTGCCGGGCGCAAGGTCGAGGCGGTGCAGCGGGTGAAGGCAGCACGGGTGTTGTTCGTGAAAGCAGGTGCCGTGCCCGAAGATCTGGCCGAGGTCGACCGGTGGTTGGCCGAGCACGTGCTGTGAACATGCGCGGGCCCACGGCGCCCGCCCGTCAGCGTTCACGACGATCGCCAACCACCCGGGCTGGACTCCCCGCGACGATCGCCCACGTCGGCACATCGTGGGTGACCACCGCATGCATCCCAACGACCGCATGATCGCCGATGGTCACGCCATCGGTGATGCCGACGCCCGCTCCGATCCACACGTCGGCTCCGATCGTGATGCCGCGTGAACGCATCGGCTGCTCACGGACCGGCTCGTCGGGGGCGGTGCCATGGTCGAAGGCGTACAGATGACAGTCGGCGGCGATCCTGGTCCCGTCGCCGATGGTGATCCCCGCAGCTCCACCATCGAGGACCGTGCGGGGGTTGAGACTGACGTCGTCCCCGAGCCGCACGGGCCCGTGGACGAAACAACCGGCGGCGATCGAGCCGCGGTCTCCCACGACGATCTCCCGATGGGGCTCGGCGAACAGCTCGGCGTCGGGGGCGATGAAGCAGCCGGCGCCCAGACGCACCCGCTCACGGGCGCACAGCTGATCTTGAATCGCCTGCTGCCACGGCTCGGCCCACGCCCGGACCTTGGGCTTGGCGCGGTGGTACAGCCATGGCATCCAGGCCATGCGCCGTTGGTGGTGCTCGCGATGGTCCACCATGGGCTACGAGCGTGGCGCATCGAGCCCATGGTGTCCATCGTTGGACGAAGGGAGGTCGGCGGTGGCTACGGGCAGCTGAACTGGCCGAGGTCGCTGAAGTCGTTGACCGCGAACGAGCTCCACTGCGCCGAGGGGTCGAACTCGTCGGTCCCCTCGGGGTCACCCGTCTCCACGCCGCAGTTGCGCCGGAGCGTCTGGTTGAGCGTGCTGACTCCGCCCACGTTCCACTGGGCTCCTGGGTCGAACCCAATCTGGCCGAGCACATCGAACGCCACGCCGCCGCACGTCAGCACGACAGTGTCGTCGCCGTTCCAGAAGTTGCGGGTGTTGATGAGGTCGCACGGGCCGAGATCGTCGGCGTTGTCGTCACACAGCACCAGCGTGTCGCCCGCGGCCAGTGATCCGGCCAGGCGCATCGTGTCGCCGACGGCCGGGTTGCCCCCGCGGTAGATCTGCACCACGCAGTCGTCGAGATCGAAGGCAGACCCGGTGGGGTTGTAGACCTCGACGGCCTTGTTGTTGGACGTGCCCTCCACATACTCGCTGAAGAACGGAGTACGCGGCGGCCACGGGGTGGGCGCGTCGACGTGGATCCACATCGCGTGCCCGGGATTGACGTGGAAGTTGGTCCCCCACTGTGGCGCATAGAAGTTGTCCATGGCCTGCGTCGACAGGTTCCAGTCGTCGAGCTGGGTGACGGTGGGGACCCGCGCGGCCAGTCCGATCGCATCGGCCGGCTCCAGCGACAGAGGAATGGTCGCGAGGTTGGGGCCGGGGCCCAAGGTACGGAGCAGATCGGTGTCGATGGGGACGGTGCCCAGCTGGGTATAGGTGGTGTCGGCGGTGCCGTTGTTGAAGACGGCGACGGCATCGCCGGGATTCCAGGAGAAGTTGGGAGCATCCCACTCGGGCGCCGGGTGGTCGGGGCCGAAGTAGATCTTGTAGGGCCCCCAGCGCTTGACCTTGACCACGCCCGGGATGTCGGCGGCGAGGCTCTGCGCGTCGTAGTTGCCCGTGTTCAGCAGCGGGAAGCCGATGAAGCTGTAGCCATGGGAGGCGATGGGCTGCACGAACTTGCCCGCGATCGTCGACAGATACTCGTCGTCGCCGTCGGTCTCGATCCGGTAGTAGTAGCTGTTGTCGTCGATGTTCGCCGAGATGTCGCGGAACTGGTTGAACGCCAGATCATCGACCAGCAGGGTGGAGTCGGGGTCGCCGGGAAAGAAGTAGGGATCGGACGATCGCCACACGTCATAGACGAAGCCGGGGCCTTGGTCGGGCCAGGCGAGGTCGACATGGGCTCCCGAGGGGTCGGCCGCGATAGCGAGGTCGAACCCGGCGACCTGCGCGATCCCGGGTTGTGGGTCGACCAAGTCGTCGGCGACGACGGGGATGTTCGAATCGGGTTGTTCCTGCACCAGGGAGGCCAGCTCATCCTCGGCCAACCCGGCGCATCCACTGTGCGTACTGGCGACGACCAAGCCGACGGCCAATACGACAGGGGAGACCGCGGGCGGTGCTCTTCTCGTAATTCGACGCATGAGACTACTTTCGGGGGTGTAGCGCGGAAGAACGCGGAAAGGGCCGGCAGCCGCGGCGAACGCACTATCGCCCGGGATGCGACCAGTGCCGGCGGGGCGTGGCGAATGTGCACACCCCAATGGCTGGGACGCGACTTCCAAACGCGTGCCCAGCCTGTCATCTGCAATACCCTACCGACGGCGGCTGCGTCTACCACTGTCTGATGTGGGTATTGCAAGGAGGTGCGAGTCGTCGGCATGCAGTCGCACGTCGACGACCGATCGCACACATGCACCGAGTGCACGGAGTTTCACACCGCACGGCACGACTCGCTCGCACCGTGGACGGTGTTCAGTCGCCACTACCCAGCTGAAGATGGAGGCGCGTGTGCAAGCTGCGAGCGGGCGGCTCCATCTCGATTGGCTCACGGTCGAACGCGACCGTGGCTCGGACCCCGGTCAGGCGCGACATCAGGGCCGCGATCGGGCTGTCGGGAACCGGAAGGTCGGGGAACGCGGGCGCAATTGCAGAGCCGTGCAGAGGATCGGACACGCCCTCGGGGCCCAGGCTGAAGTCGGTTCGTCCCGATGCCGTGACGGGATAGGTGCCGAAGTAGTCGAGGCCGCGTTCGACGAGCTGCTCGGGGGTGGTCAGTGACGGATCGCCGCGCAGGAGGATCTCTGCGGCGGCTCGGGATGCGGCCTGACTGCGGTTGGCCTGGCCTTGCAGCGCCCATGCGGCGG
The DNA here is from genome assembly GCA_022601155.1 of Deltaproteobacteria bacterium. Classification (GTDB taxonomy): domain Bacteria; phylum Myxococcota_A; class Polyangia; order Nannocystales; family Nannocystaceae; genus Paraliomyxa. The sequence goes on from JAHZJA010000787.1 coordinate 12,732, forward strand.
CGGTCCAGCTGGCTCGGCCCTGGGCGAGCTGGGCCTCGATCACCATCTGCGGACCACCATCGACGCCCCGTCGGGGGGTGTCGCCCGCGGTGACCCGGTCGATGAGCGTCTCCAACGTCGAGGGCTGGAGCGCAAGGATGAACACCTCTCCGGCCTGCACGTAGTACAGGGCGAGGGCATCGGCGAACTGGCCGAACTGGGCATCGGGATCGATGCCGACCCGCACGATTGGGTACTCCCCGTGCCGCGAGTGCTCGCCCCACTGCACCATGCCGGGCGCGATTTCATTGATGGCTTTGCGGATCGCGGTCAGGGTGGTGACCATGGCGACCGGGTTCTTGACGTGGGCAGCGGCATAGACCGGCAACTTACCGATCTGCCGGGCTGCCTTCAGCTCACGTCCGTCGTCGTCTTGGGCGTCGTCCAGTGGACGCTGAATGTCGTCATCGAGTGCGACCAACGCCTCGACCAGCGCGCGCCGGTCGAGGCTTCCCACCATCACCCAGTCGCCCAGCCACCCGAGCCCGATGTCGCCCTTGGAGTCGAATGCACTGGCCGAGCGGTCGAGCTGGCGCCGTAGATCCGAGTCGGAGCCGACCGCCCAGACCGCCTGGATGCCGTCGCTGAGCGCGGGGACCTCGATGCGCTCGTTGCCGACCACTGCCTCGATCTCGCCGTAGTCGGTCCCGGCGATGAGCGGCAACACCCGTATGTCCACGGTGGCCTCGGTGCGACCGCCGGCCTCCTCGATGTCGAGACGGATGGCGACCGGGTCCATGAACTGTCGCCAGTAGTCTTGGTATCCACGAGCGAATTGGTCGTAGGCTGCGCGCTCGCCCTCGGTCACGACGGTAGGGCGCGGCCGGTCGATGAGCGGGGTGAGGGCGGCGGGGCTCCCCCATGTCGAGCGTGCGGTATCACCAGGCGCGAAGCGGATGACGGAGCCGTCCTCGTGGCGCAGCTCTTCGCGGTCGAGCAAGCCCGAAGCGATGAGTGTCTCGGTGTCGGCGGGGGCTCGGCCTTCGAGCCAGCCGTACAGCAGCGCCGCGTAGCCCGGGGTGAGCAGCTCGGCCAGCGCTTGCTGACGTTGAGCGGCGAGGATCTTCTGCCGTGGCCCCACGACCTCCGCGATGAAGTGGTCGCTGAGGAACGCGAATCCGTCGTGCTCGCCGGGGTCGCGGGCGAGCATGTACGCGAGGTCCTTGTCGTCCGACAGCCGCCGACGCTTGCCGTCGATGGCGTCGAGCACGGCCCGGATTGCACCTTCGCTGTTGGACACGATGGCGAAGTCGTCCACCAGCGCGCGATGCTGCCGAACGAGACCATCGGGGTCGGTCTTGATCGTGACGGTGTGGGCGCCATGGGTGATAGTGCGGGTGGCGATGCCCGGAATCTGGGCCTGGTAGGAGGCCATGTGCCGCTCGAGCTCGGTGTCGAACACGGTCTGGTTGTGCAGCTGGAACACCATGGTGACGTCGCTGCCCTCGCGGAGGTACGGATCGCTGCCCATCACGGCGACGCGCTGCACCACGGTGTGTCCGAGGGTCTTGGCCAGACCGCTGCGCTCGAGCCCCAGCTGGCGTTGGTAGCGACGCGAGAGATTCCGAACCTCGGCGCGTTCCTCCATGATGTGGGCCATGGGGGTGATCCAGGCCTCGGCTTCGTCGAGGGCCTGGAGCATCACGCGAATGTCGTCGAACCGGACGTACCAGAACTCCGAGGGCGCGGTGGAGGCCAGCGGCTCGGGCTTGCCCGCCCCGGGGTCGGGCAGGGCGGCGATCTGGCGCAGGCCCTCGGCCATGCCGGCCACGGTCTTTTCCGTCAGGGCCAGGCGGTCCAGCAGGGCGGCGTCATAACCGGCCACCCGGGCGTATTCCAGGTCCTGGGCGTTGGCGGCCATCAGGCGGGCCACGTCCCGCTCGATGGCATTGGCCATGGCCAGCAGGGCGGCATTCTTCTGCCTGGTGTCGGCCCGGGCCACGGCACGGGAGGCCTCCCGCGCCCTGCGACCCAACTCTTGCATATATTGCTTCACGTCCATGCTCATTTCTCTGCAAAGGCAGGGGCTTTTCCACGCTGCATCAAATTCAGCCCCAGTTGTTTCAATTCGTCCCAGGCATCTTCCCGGAGCAGTCCCTTGGCCGCCCGGTCCAGTCTGGCCAGCGCCCCCATGGCCCAGGCCAGGCGTAGGGGGTCGGCGCGCTTCAGGGCGCGTTCCAGCAGCCCC
>JAHZJA010000788.1 GCA_022601155.1 Deltaproteobacteria bacterium
TCCTCTTCCCGGAATTCTTGTATTTTCATATGTTTTCGATTCATTTTGTGGTTTTGCTGAATTTTCCTCCTGATCTCTTCTATTCGTGTGGGGGGTGCGCAGGTCGGAGCGCTGCCTGCTGGGTGCCCAGAGTGAGCACCTCGGTCAGCCCCAGCAGCGCGCCGAGATGGCGACGGTCGTGACCCAGCGCCCGGTGGAATGCTTGCTCGGCGGTGGTGTCGTCACCACGTGACAGGGCTGCGCGCCCCGCCTTGGCCGCTGCGTTCGCGGCCGCCTTGCTCGTGGCGGCGCTGGGCGGTGTGGTCGCGCTGGAGGGGACCGCTTTGGTGTCTGGATCGGTCTCGGTTGGTGCCTCCACGGGGAGCTGGGGTGGGGTTGGCGAGTCTCCCGGCGGCGCGGCGGCAGCGGCTTTGGCGGGGCCGGCCCTGCGGCGCACGCGTTGCAGTGGCTCGCGGCCGAGCAACTTCTCCAGGTGAAGGCTGGTGCTGGCCGCGGGGAGGCGGTCTCGTTGATACAGCGCCGCCACCTTGTCCAGCCGTGCGGGTTCGTCGGGCTCGGCCAAGGCCGCCAGCACCTGCGCCCCCTCCAGCTCGCGAGAGGAGAACTCGGCGCGCTCGGCCCGGCGTCGGAGCATCGACAGCTCGCCCGCCGTTAGGGTGGATTGCTCGCGGGCCCGCTCGTGTCCGGGATCGAACAGCAATGCGGCGGCGTAGTAGTCGGCGGCGAACCCCTCACCCCCTTCGCGGTCGGCGTAGGCGTCGGCCAGTGCGACCAACGTGGTGGCCAGCTCACCGCGGAGCATCGTGGCCTGTTCGCGAGCGTCGTCGGCGATGGGACCGGTGAGCTGCTCGAGCGCGACCACGCTGGCGAAGGCGGTCGCCGACTGAGGGTCGGCGACGGGGGGATAGACGAAGTGCCCGGCCTCGGCGGAGGCGCGGGCCTGGCTGACCAAGCTGTCCACCCGCTCGCGTGATTGCTCGGTCACGGCGGGTCGCGTCAGCCACACGGCGGTCCCGGCCGCTGCCCCCGACAGCACCACGGTGACCGCGAGCCCGAGGATCTGCATCCTGCGCGACCGCTTGTCTCGCTGGAGCGCCGACAGCAGTGCCTCCATCGACGCGAAACGCTGCGCAGGGTCGACCGACAGTCCGCGCCGCAGCGCTCGATCGAGCCACCCCGGCACGCTGGAGTCTGGCGAGGTCGGTGGGATGTGACCCGACTCGATCACGTGGCGCAGGCTGGGGATGTCGGGGGCGGTGAAGGGCCGACGTCGGTACAGCACCTCCCACGCGGTCACGCAAAACGCCCACTGGTCCGAGCGGGCGTCGGCCCGCCCCGCAAATTGCTCGGGCGACATGTACTGGGGAGTGCCCAGCAGCACGCCCGTTTCGGTGATCGCGTCCCCCAGCAGGCTCGTCGTGGCTTCGGTGGGCTCGGCGACGAAGACCTCGTCGGCGGCACAGGCCAGCCCGAAGTCGAGTACATGCGGGTGACCGGCATCATCGACCAGGACATTGGCGGGCTTGAAGTCGCGGTGGATGAGCCCCTCGCGGTGGGCGGCCACCAGCCCCTGCCCGGCCTCCACCAACACATCACGCTCGGCTCGCCACGCGGGCGGACGGCCCTGCACCCACTTCGACAAGGTGGGGCCATCGATGAGCTCCATCGCGATGAACACCCCACTTTCGTGCGCCCCGGTGTCGTGCACGGTCACCACGTTGGGATGGCTGAGCCGGGCCATGGCCTGGGCCTCGCGTTGCATCCGCTGGGTGGCGTCGATGCCGACGCGCGCGGGATTGATGAGCTTGAGCGCGACGCGGCGGTCGAGCTTGGGGTCGTAGGCGGCGTAGACCACCCCGAGTCCGCCCGCGCCCAGTTCCTCGATCACGACATAGCGGCCGACCTTCACCGGGATCGCCGTCTCGCCGAACAGGGCCCCTCGCAGCCGACTACGAAGCTGTTGCTCGCCCGGATCGTGCCGCGTGTGCTGCCCGGCGCCAGGCCCCATCACCATCGTGATCGCATGATAGCATCCGCCGCCAATGCGCTCGGACGTGGAGCTGCTGGATGCATGGCGCGGCGGTGATCTGGGCGCCGGACGTGCGCTGTTCGAGCGCCACATCTCTGCATTGAGTCGGTTCTTTCGCACCAAGGTCGGCGACGAGCGCGAGGACTTGATTCAAACGACCTTCCTCGCCTGTGTAGAGTCTCGTGACCGTGTTCGCGATGGCACGAGCTTCCGCGCGTACTTGTTTCGGATCGCTCGCAATGCGCTGTACGACCACCTCGTTCGCGCTCACCGTGGTCCGTCTCGGCCCGATCCCCTGACCCAATCCATTCTCGATCTGGGGACGTCGCCCAGCCGGATGGTGGCGAAGACCGAACAAGACCGATTGCTGTTGCTGGCACTGCGTCGGCTTCCGGTCGCGCTGCAGATCTTGTTGGAGCTGCACTACTGGGAAGGGCTGACGACGGCCGATCTGGCCGAGGCGTTGGACATCCCGCGCGGTACCGTCAAGACGAGGCTGTTTCGGGCCCGTGCCTTGCTGCGCGAGCAGCTGCAGCGCTCGGTTCCCGGTGGGGCGATCCCCGAAGCCAGCCTCCAGGATCTGGACGGCTGGGCCCGGTCGCTGCGAGATGCGGGCGAGCAGTAGCGGACGTTTTCGAGGGGCGTAGCCCCCAGATGTTCGTCCCCACGGCGGGGTGCACTACGTTGATTTCACCCCGAATCGTTCGCCGAAGAAATCCATGAACCGCTCGGCGGCTCGACAGTCTTGTCGTTCGTGATGAGGGAACGGACGTGGGTCGGGCTGGCGGCTGCAGCACTCGA
>JAHZJA010000070.1 GCA_022601155.1 Deltaproteobacteria bacterium
CGCAACGCCGAGGCTCTCGCCCAGATCCAGAGACTGCGCGACTACACCACCATCTGTGGCAGTCGCCCCGCCGAGCAGCTCGCGCTGCACGCCATCGGGGCCGCCGATGCCCTGGAGCAGCGGTGCCGCGACATCGTGCACGACAACCTCGCGCTCGCCGCAGACACGCTCGCCCGACACGACGATCGGCTGCAGTGGTTGGCGCCCGACGCCGGGCCCGTCGCGTTTCCGCGGCTCCGAGCCGAGTCGGCGGAGGCGTTTTGCGAGCAGGCGCGCGCCCGCTTTGGGGTGCTGCTCGCTCCCGCCCGTCTGTTCGGCTACGGCGATGCCCACATTCGCATTGGGCTGGGTCGGCGCGATTTCCATCGGGGACTGGCCGCGCTGGAGGCGTTTGTCGACGCGAGCCGGGCCTCCGCGCGCTGACCAAACCCCTCAACCGACGACGCCGAAGGGGCCCGACCCCCTCCGCGCAATTCACGCACAACGCATGGACTCTTCCTCCACACTTTTCGAAACCCAATCCGACCTCTCGAGGATACTGTCCAAAATGTCCTATTGGTCCGCCGTGGTTCGTGTCCCCAAAGCGCTGTCAACGCCTCGTGCCCTCGGCTGGATCTTGGGTGGGTTGGTGGCGATGGGCTGCGCCCACAGGGGTGAAGGACCGCGCGCGCCGGAACCCGGGGTCGAGGCCGCGCCTCAGCCCGAGGATCGAAGTGTGGGAGAGCGAGCCCGTAACGAGCTGGACGCGACCCGAGACGATGTGGTGATGGCCGCCCGCGCAGCGTGGCACGCGAGCCGTGAGGCCGTCACCGATCTGGCTTGGTGGACCGACGACGACGTCTGGGTCGTCGAACACGACGACGAGACCGAGCACGACGCCGACGAGCTCGCGCGCGACGAAGCACTCCGCGAGGCCCGGCTCGAACGCCAGGCCGCCTTGCGCGAGGCCAAGCTCGAGCGCGACGAAGCACTCCGCGAGGCCAAGCTCGAGCGCGCCCACGCCCGACGCGAAGCCGCCCACAACCGCGCCGCAGCCCAACGCGAGGCCGCCCAAACCCGAGCGTCGGCCCAACGCGAGGCCGCCCAGACCCGGGCGTCGGCCCAACGCAAGGCCGCCCGTGCCCGCGCCGACGCCCAACGCGAAGCCGCCCACGCCCGCGCCGACGCCCAACGCGAAGCCGCCCGCGCCCGTCGCTCACGCTGAGCCGAGCGCCCGGCGCAACCCCCCCATCAGCCTCGACGCGAGCGCTCCGACACGGCACCGTGCACACCATGCGCATCGCCGCTACCGGGTGGATCGCCGTGGTCCTCGTCGCCTCGTGCAAGCCCGCGACTACACTGCAAGACCCTGGGCCTGCGGTCCGCGAGACCCCGAGCGATGACGAGGCCACCGAGACCCCGGCCGTGCCCGCGACCGTCGCCCTGCTCGAACGACTCCGCGCGGCGGACCGCGACCATGGGGCCTCGCGCTACATCTTGGCCAACTACTACGCCCGGCTCGGCGACCGCGAAGCCACCCTCACCCAGCTGCGCGAGCTCGAGGCGATCGAGGGCTGGGACTACCCGCTGAGCGACGACGATCTCCGTGGCTTTGCCGACGACCCCGAGGTCGTCGCGATCGCGGCCTCGCTGCGTGCCCGTGCGCCCACCCTCACCCATGGCCCGGTCGCCTTCGAGCTGGATGCGATCGACATCATGCCCGAGGGCGTTGCATGGGACCCTCGCCGCGCACGCCTGCTGGTGGGCAGCACCGCCCAACGACAGATCTTGGTGAGCACGACCGCGGGCGTCACTCGCCCGTTGGTTGCCCCCGCTCAGGCGGGACTGTTGGGCGTACTCGGGCTGGCCGTCGATGCGCGGCGCGACCAGGTGTTCGCGGCATCGGTCGCGATATCGTGGATGGAGGGCTTCGACGTTGCGATTCACGAGGGCAGCTCGATGATCCACGCCTTCGACCTGGCAACGGGCGACACCCTCGGACGATGGTTTGCCCCGGATCCCCGTGCCCAGATCAACGACCTCATCGTCCTCTCGAACGAGACGGTCCTCGCCACCGACTCCATCAACGGCACCGTATTGCGCAAGGCACCGCGGGGCCTGCCCAACTCGGTGTTGGAGATGCTGGTGCCCCGAGACACATTCACCAGCCCCAATGGCATCGTGGCCCTACCGGGCGAGTCGGCCATCGCCGTCGCCGACTTCGACGGGCTGCATCGTGTCGAGCTCCGCGATGGAGCGATCTCGCCGCTGACGGTGCCGCCGGGCGTGCATACCCTCGGGGGAATCGACGGCCTCGATCGCCACGACGACACCCTCATCGGCATCCAGAACTTGCTCGGCCCGGGGCGGGTGTGGGCGCTCCAGCTGGCACCCGACGGTCGCAGCCTCACCCGCGGCACCATCCTCGACGCCGACCACCCGCGATACATGGGGCCGACCACGGGCGCCATCGCGGGCGATCGGTTCTTGTACCTCGGCAATGCCTCGCTGCAGATGGGGCCCCGGGGAGTACGGCCAGCTCAGGACGGTCAGCGACACGTCATCCTCGAGCTGCCGCTGGGCGACGACCGCCCCGCCGCACGAGACTGAGCGAGAACACCCACGGCCCGAGGCCCGGCTGCAATGCCGGGAGACGAGCCGCGGGTCCGTGCTGATCACTCGGCGTCGGCTTCGGCGCCCTGTCCTCCACCGCCTGCCTCTGCGTCTGGCTCCGGCTCCGGCTTCTTGGGCATCACGACCTCCGCCCACAGCACCACATGGTCGCTGACATCGCGATGCGGCGCCTCGGCGACCGCGACCGAGGGCCACGGCGTCTTGGGGGGATCGTTCTCCTCGCGAACGACGAGCTCTTCACCCGACGTCTCGGCTCCACGCATCTCCAGCCCGCACACGAAGATCCGATCGAGCGGCAGCCCGTCTCCAACCGTCGTGGCCTGGGCCAGCGTCTCGGAGGCCGAGTCGGCGCAGTCGTCGGTCTCACTGCGGGTGCTCCGGCCCGCCAACATCCCCGCGGCACTCTGCTCGTAGTCGTCGTCGAACGGAAGGCTCCGCGCCCCCACCGTCCCCAGCATGATCACCGGGCGTGTCTTGGCTTGCTTCTTGGCGCGGCGCTTGAGCGACTCCGCCATCTTGCGGCGCTTGGTGACCGAGCCCTTGTACTTGCCCTCGGGCAAGTGCAGAGCGATGACCGTGATGGTGTCGCCCGAGGGCAGCTCGACGTCGGCGACCAGGTGCTTGGGCAAGTACGCGTCGGTGCGCCGCTCGTTGGAGATGGGGAAACGCGAGAGAATCGCCACGTGCTGTCCGGTCGCCCGGTCCTCGCTGGGCATCCACGCGTACTCGTAGTCGGGACCGTCCTTGGCGAGCACGCTGGTCACGATGTCGCTGAGCTCTCGCTCTCCCCCCAGCTCGACCAGCGCGACCACGTCGAGCTTCTCGGCGACCAGCACCTCGACGATGCGATCACGCTTCCACTCCCAGGTGTCATCGTCGGGCGCGACGTTGGGCTTGGCGGATTTCGATCGACGGTCGCCGAGCGCATCGAAGGCCCAGTCGAGATTGAACGTGCCGACGGAGAATGCATCCTTCGGAACCTTGGGCGGAGGTGCCTCTGGTTCGGGCGGTGCTTCGGCCTCGACTTCGGGCTCCGCGACTGGAGCCACGGGAGGTTGGGGTGGAGGTTGTTGGGGACCGCACCCAAGCGAGCCGAGCAAAGCTGCGACGCCAAGGGATGAGAGCGGCAGACCGAGGGAACGACAGCGTTGCGTCTTCATCGACAGGTGGCGATGGTAACGATCGTGGTCGGTAGGACACCACGCGCCCATACCCACCTGCGCCCGAACTCGCCTTCGATGGCCCACATCAGGACGTGGCTCGACCGGGGTCGGACCACTTCGTCGGCATCACCTCGTGACGCCCAACGACCCGGATCAAACCGCCGTACCGGGCCGGGCCGGAGCCGCAACGGTGGGATCGGGCAAATGCGCCCGTCCATCACAACCTCGATGCCAACGGATACGCGCGCGATCCAGCCAAGCCACCGCAGCCGCGACTGCGCTCTCGAGTCGTTGGCCGCAGGCAAGGCCCGCCGCGACGGCGGTCGCCAAAGCACACCCCGTTCCCCGAGGATCCGGTCCTGGGATGCGCGGTCTCGACCATCGGGCAATCGTCGTTCCGTGGATGAGTCGATCGGTGACCGTCGCGGGATCGGACTCGTGCCCGCCCTTGAGGAGCACCGCCGTCGACCCAAAGCGCTGGCCCAACGCGATGAGGAGGTCACCGCCGTCCTCACCCGTGACCAGGGCACGAGCTTCGTCGCGGTTGGGGGTCACCACCGTCGCGACCGCCAGCAGCGGTGCCAATCCCTCGGGGCTGGCTCCCAGGGATCCGCCGTCACTGGCCCGCAGCACGGGATCGACCACCACGGGGGCCCCGATGTCCGCCACCAGCTGTGCCACCACCTGAGCCAGAGGATCCGGCACCAACCCCACCTTGATCGCCAGCGGGCGAGGCCAGCTGCGCACTCTCCGACGCAGTCGTGCCGCGGCAACGGGTACCGCCTCCGCAGGCCCACCGTGCCCTTGCGTGGTGAGGGCCGTGACCGCGAACCGGCGCTCCAGTGTCGGCGCGATCGCCTTGGCCGTCACCAGGTCGCGATAGAGCCCCGCTCCGTGGGTCGGGTCGTGACCGCCCAGCAGCCACAGCGTCATGGTGTTTCCGCGGTCACCAGCTCGACGCGCTCTATCTGGTCGTAGGGCCAGATCTGGTCGACGACCTCCATGCCCTCCACCACGCGTCCGATGATCGGGTAGCGACCGTCCAGCCGCGGCGGCCGGTCGTGGACGATGAACAGCTGAGATCCCCCGGTGTCCTTGCCCGCCAGGGCGATGCCGACCATGCCTCGCTCGTAGCGAACGGTGGACCACTCGCAGGGCACCACGTGCCCCGGGCCCCCATAGCCATCCCCGCGAGGATCGCCACCCTGGATCACGAAGCCCGGCACGACGCGGTGAAAGGTGAGCCCGTCGAAGTAGCCGCCCGAAGCCAGTCCCGCCAGGTTGGCCTGCGCGATCGGGGCAGGTGCGCCCGAGAAGTCGATAGTGATGAGCCCGGCACTCGTATGCAGTCGCAGCCCAGTCACGGACGGGCCCCATCGGTCGGCCGCGGCATGCACGGCGGGCGCGAACCCTTGCGTCACGCGCTCGGGCACGGCGGCATCGAACGCCGAGATCAGAGCCG
>JAHZJA010000789.1 GCA_022601155.1 Deltaproteobacteria bacterium
CACCAACGATGCGCGATCGCCCGCGGTGGGTCGGCAACCACACGCTGCGGGCGGGGTGGAGGCGGGTTGCGACAACCGATCGCCGCACTCGCGCAACCGAGGGGGTGAACAGCGCTGCGAGGGCGCATCACGGGGCCCCTGGTGGCTCGCGAAAGGGCGTCGGAGGACATGGCGATGAAGATTCACGGCTTCGGATTGTTGGCACTGGGAGCCATCGCATCGGCTGCATGCGACCCGCAAACCCCGGCCGAGTCGGAGCCAGAGGTCGAAGCGGCGCCTCCGCGCGACAACCGGGTGGTGCTGCCTGCGGACGATGACGACCACTACATCTTCGTCGCAGGGGAGACGGTGATCGAGCCGGGCGAAGACAAGACCTACTGCCATCACCTGGTGGTGCCGGAGGACATGGCGCTGGCGGACATCGAGATGCTGCAGGGCGAGTACGGGCACCATGCGGTGATCGTCTCCACCGTCGACCCTCTGCCCCCGGGCAGCATCGAGGACTGCTCCGACAACCAGACGGCGGCGAAGTTCAGCGCCCTGTTGATCCCGGTCCCGGGGCAGCCCGAGGGGACGGCGTTCATGGTCGAGGGAGGCACCCCGGTCGTGGTGCAGTCGCACTATGTCAATGCATCGGACGAGCCGATGCTCGTCCGCGACGCGGTGCGAGCTCGACGGCTGCCCATCGACGAGGTCACCGAGTGGATCTCGACGTTCTCGACCACGAACATTCTCGGGTTGGAGATCCCTGGCGATGGGTCGGAGGCCACGCTCTCGTACGACTGCGAGCTCGACCGTGACGCGCGGATCCTCTACGTGACCGGCCACATGCACGAGATGGGCACCAAGTTCAAGCTGGAGGTCGGGCCCAGTGTGGACGAGCTCGAGCCGATCTACACCGTCGACGAGTGGATTCCGGAATTCCGGGACCTCCCTCCGGTGGAGATCTACGGGGAGCCTCTGGTTCTGCAGTCCGGCACCATCCTCCGGACGTCGTGCAGCTGGGACAATTCCACGGGAGAAACCGTCCACTATCCCGAGGAAATGTGTGTGTCGGTGGGCGTCATGGTGGGAACGAGGGAGCTGTATGAGTGTCGCGATGATCGCTAGAACGTTGCTCGTTGGTGGAGCCGTGTTGGTTGGATGTGACTCTGGATCGGACGCCGACGATGGAGGCATGGCCGACGAAGGGCTGACCGAAGCGCTCGATACCGAGGGGGGTGACTCCGAGACCGGGGCCAGCGATGCCACGGGGGCCGCCGCGCTGAGGTTCCAGGCCAGCAGTAGCGTCCGTCAGAGCATGAACCTCGAAGACGAACTCACGGGTTCTGTCTACGGTGCGCTGTTCTTCGCCGCCGATGTCGGCGTGACGGGTCCTCGGGACGATGCGCCCTCGCTGGCCTCGGTGGAGACGACCGCCGTCGATCTCACCGCCGACGGGGCGGTGAGCGAGGTCGAATGGACGGGCGAGGGGCTGGAGCCGGGTGAGTATGTCTTCCTCGGCTACTTCGATGTCGATGGCAGCAGTGTCGACCTCGAAGACAAGGATCCCGACGCAGGCGATCCGGTGACGTTGCCCACCGTCAACAAATTCACCGTCGAGTCCGGGGGCACCGCGGAGGTCGTAATTCGATTCGACTTGGTGCTGTCTTGAGACGCACGGCACTCGTGGCGCTGCCCTGGCTGCTGGCGGCCTGCGACGTCCCCAGCGCCGAGCCCATGTTGTCCGTGCCCTCGTCGTTGGTGGAACCGGAGCAGTGGCAGGACAGCCCCTCCCGTGATGCATTCGCCGACCTGCGTCCGGCCGACGTCGAGTGTGACCCCGTCCGCGGCCTCTATCTGCAACGATCGCCGTGGGGGGACCGCTTCGAGATCAACACGGCGTGGTGCAACTATGCGACGGTGGAGCAGCCGCTCCTCGAACCGCTGGCTGCAGGTGACACCGTCGAGGTCCGCGTGTGGCACTTCGACCTGACGGGAGCCCCCGCCGAGGCCTACGTAGGCGTGGCCGTGGCGGGTGAGATCGAGTGGGAGCGGATCATCCCGATTCCCAGCGAAGGTGGCCTGATCGCCGAGACCTTCGAGGTCTCCGAGGCGGTCGAGGCCGGCACTCCGATCCAGTTTCACGTTCACAACCACGGAAACAACACATGGGAACTGGTATCGATCGAGCAGCTCTGATCCTGGTCGCCGTCGTTGCGTCGGCCGGTTGCGATACGCGGGAGGACGAGGGCGAGGCGCCGCCAACGTTTCGCGACGTACAGCAGCTGGTGTTCACGCCCAAGTGCAGCCAGGCTTCATGCCACAGCGTGCAGTTTCATGCGGGCGACCTGATCCTCGAAGAGGGGATGGCGTACGAGCAGCTGCTCGGTGCCGTCAGCAACCAGGCGGCGGCCGACGAGGGACTGGTGCAGATCGCCGTCGGGGAGCCCGAGGACAGCTTCCTGTGGATCAAGTTGGACCGCGAGCTCGAGGCTCGCCACGGAGCCGTGATGCCACTGGGGAGCAACGATGGGCTGCCCGATGCCGACCTCGACCTGATTCGGCGCTGGATCGCAGCGGGTGCCATCAACGATTGACCACGACCATGCGCGCTCATGCGACGACCACGAGGGCCTTGCGGTGGTGGATCTGGGCTGCGGGGTCGATGGGGTTGGTTGGGTGCGAGCTCGAGCCCGCATCGGAACCTCGCGACGCCCTGAGCCTGGTCGACCACGACTGGTGGGTGCAGGCCTCCCCGGCCATGGATCCGTATGTGCATCGGCGGCCCCAGCAGGGCGCCAATTGCGACGCCGAGCTGGGGTTCTCTCCGGAGTCGTTCGTGGGGGCGTCGGGCGAGGTTCCTGCGTTCGAGATCGATACGGGTTGGTGCAACTTCCTCACCGTCGAGCAGCCAGCCCTGGCCGATCTGCGCACGGGTGAGCAGCTGCGGGTGTTGCTGTGGCACTACGAGTTGCTGGCTCCCGAACCGTCCACCGCCTATGTCGCGCTCGCACTCGAGGGGCAGACGGTCTGGGATGAGACGGTCCTCATTCCCAACGAGGCCACCCTGATCGAGGCGGTCATCCCCGTCGACCAGCCGTGGCCCGAGGGCAGTGCGGTGCAGTTCCACGTCGACAACCACGGCGCCAACACCTGGGAGCTGCTGGAGATCGTGCGCGAGCCGGCCCTGTGAGAGGGCCTGGCTCGTACCGATCGGCCATTCGAAAACGAC
>JAHZJA010000790.1 GCA_022601155.1 Deltaproteobacteria bacterium
CCGTTGGAGTGCCACATGCGCTGGATTCCATCTCTCACACCATTGTCGTAGCGGGACTCCTCGCGGAGCTCACCGTCGGGCGACCACACCCGGACCTGACCCTGCAGGCGGTTCATGACGTAGGCCGCCCGGCGGCGGATCTCCCCGCTGGGGTGGTAGGCCACCGCCTCACCGTGCTTCTTGCCCTGGACGAACGACATCGACTCGAGCAGCGCCCCGTCCTCGTTGCGCACCTCTGCGCGCCCCTCGAACGGGGCGCCGTCGTGGTACCAGCGCCCCTCGAGCGGCTCGAGGACGAGCGCAGACTTGGCGACCACGGGCCCCGAGTCGATGAAGATCGCCAGCGCCCCCAGATTCCCGGCCAGCAGCAGCGCGCCCGCAAGCGCGATCGAGCGTAGCCGGGCCGTCACTGTACCGAACCGGGCGTCCCCTGGAAGTCGCCGTCGAAGATCACATAGTAGTTGTCGAGGAACAGGATGTTCTCGATGTGATAGTGGTACTCCGGTGTGTCGGTGTGTTGTGTGGTGCTGGTGTGCCCGCCTGCTTCGTCGAGGTCTGCGGGGTAGCCCTCCGTAGAAGCGCACTGGCGACCGTAGATGAAGAACCCGTCGGTGAGGATGCCCAGCAGATTGCTGTCGTCGTTGGTGATGGCGATGGGCTCGGTGTGATAGTGGTAGCGGCCGGGGCCGATGTGCCCGCCGGAGTAGTCCAGGCCGGCCGCGACGCCCTCGGAGAGCACCCCCATCCCCTCCTGCTCGTTGAAGATCGCGGCACCGCTCACCGAGAGGCCGATCACGTCGAGCGGGGTCGCGGTGGGCTGGGCGGCAAGCTGCGGAGTCACGGGAACCCGCAGGGTGAAGCTTCCGTCGTGGCCCGGAATGAGGCTGGGAGTCGCGTTCTCGGCCCAGCCCTCCTGCGGCTCGACGTACAGCTCGTGGCCCTCGCCCCAGTAGGGACTGGTGTGGTTGGGGAAGCCGTTGGTCTCCAGCACGATGTCTTCGCCGTCGAGGTAGATCTCGGTGTTGTCCACGTCGAACTCGCCGAGGGCCGGGTGCAGCCCCTCCGCCCCGCCGCTGGTCCCGGTCGTCCCGGTCTCGTCTGCGGCCGTGGTGACCGCCCCGGTCTCGCTATTGGTCGTCCCCGCCGTCCCATTGGTCGTCTCGGCCCCGTTGGTCGTCCCCGCCGTCCCATTGGTCGTCCCGGTCGCACCACTGTTCGTGTCCGTCGCCTCGGGATCGTCACTGGAGCATCCCATCAACAGGAGGGTTCCCACCGCGATGGTCGACAGCGCCAATTCGTACGTCTTCATATCTGGTCTGGTCCCTTTGATGCTCGGGAGAGCAAGCGGCGTGCCTGGCGACCAGCCTCGGGCGAGACTGAAGATCATCAGCGTGTTGCGAGCGGATCGCTGCCTCGACCCTCCGTCGCGGGCTGCCACTGCTGCAGACACCTGCCGAAGCCGCACGCACCTTTGGCACCGAGGATTCGAACACCGCATCAGCGACCCCGACCGACTCGTCACCGAGGCCCAACGGGGTTGGCGAGTTGTGCAACCCAGTCTTCGGTGGTGGGCATCCAGACTGCGAGGATGTTCGTGGCTTCAACAACGAGGGGTGCGAGCGCGGGAGTGCATCCGGGACGGGCGGACGACCGCAGACTGCGATGAGTTCGTCCTCACCGATTGCGAACTGAAATCCGGGGCCTTCCGGGCTCGTGCGGCGTCGACCGGCGGCTTGCCGCGGCCCTCGTTCGAGTTGCGCGTGCCCGATCGTCGTCGATCTCGGTCCTGGCGGCGCCTGCCTGCCGCAGAAGGGGTCAGGGCGTCGAAGTGTGCGGGTCGCCGATGATATACCGGCCACGCTCAGGACGTTGCTCACCCGTGCGGAAATTCCCAACCTGGTTGATGGCGGCAGGGTTGGTGGTCGGGTGCGGCCACCGAACACCCGCAACGACATCGGCACCGACGTCTGAAGATCCAACGAGCGTCGCGGTCGCCCCTCAGTCACAACCCGAGGCATCCGCCTTGGAGTGTGGCCCGAGCATCGAGGGCGCGACACCACTGACGGAGCCAGGCGCCGTCCTGCTCATTGGAGAAATGCACGGGACCAACGAAGCTCCCGAGGCGGTCGGGCGCATTGCCTGCCATGCCGCGCGGCGACCGGAGCGGTCGGTGATCGTCGCGCTCGAAATTGCCAAGGACAATCAAGCCGCCGTCGACACGTTCTTGGCGAGCGATGGCTCGAGCGAGGCTCGTCTCGCGGTCCTCCAAGCGCCCCACTTCGTCCAGCCGTTCAAGGATGGCCGGAGTTCGGCCGCGATGGTCGATCTGCTCGAGTCGATCCGAGGCTGGCGCTCGCAGGGCGCCGCCATCGACGTGCTGTGCTACGACGTGAACCCCGGCTGGCACACGACCGGAGTCCAACGCGACGCTGTGATGGCAGAGTCGATCGTGGCCGCCCGGCATGCCCACGCCACAGCAGCGCTCGTGGTTCTGTCGGGGAACATCCACAATCGAACCAAGCCTGGAACCCCCTGGGACCCGGCCTTCGTACCGATGGGGGTGCCCGTGCGCGAGGCTTTTCCCCACACCATCTCGCTCGACTTCGACAGCGCGGGCGGGACCTTCTGGGCGTGTATGGCGACCCCCGAGGGCGAGACGAAGTGCGGCACAGCCCAGGGGAGCGGGACCGAGAGGGGCTCGAGCGCGTTCGTAGAGCTGTTCGATGAGGCCGACGACGCCGGGTTCGACGGCACCCTGTACGTCGGCACGACCACGGCATCGGAGCCGGCCGTGCCGTCGATGTGACGCCGACTCTACGGCCAGCGGGTGACCGGAGTGCCCACCACCGCACTCCCTGTTCAGCCCGTGCCGATGACCTCGGTAGACACCGGTTCGAGGGGTCGTGACGGCTGGGCTCGCAGGGCGCCCACTCGGTCCGGACCCGCGGCTTCGATCAGGCATCCTTGCTCGTCGCAGTCGGAGGCAGGCCGGGGCCGATCAGACTCGGCGACCAACGCCTGCACGGCGGCGCCCAGCTCTAGATCTTCGGGCCGACCGAAGATTTGGGCGCGACGACGACCGTGCCGGTCGATGAGCACCAAGGTCGGGGTGCCACGCATCTCGTAGGCGGCCATCGTCGTGGGGACCGTGGAGTCGCCGGGGCAGTCGACGCCGACGGGAAAAGGAACGCGGTACTCGTGCACAAACGCTTCGAGCGCCTGTGGTCCCATCGCGCTGTGGTGCTCGAACACGGTGTGAAGCCCGACGACGATCACGTCTCGGCGGTCGAAGTTGGCGTGGATGCGGGCAGCCTGGGGAAGCCCATGCATCACGCAGCCCGGGCAGAGCATCTGGAACGCGTGCAGCACCACCACCCGCCCTCGAAGCTCGGCGAGCTCGAGCGGGGCTGAGTTGAGCCACGGTGCGGCGGTCCATCGCGGCGCGAGCCCGGCTCGGTCGATCGGTGCCAGGTCGATCATCAGTAGTCTCCTTCGATGATGTACGGGTGGCTCCACAGCGTCACCTGCAAGAGCACGGACTTCCGCCAGGCGTTGTGCATCGCGTCGACGTCCTCGCGATCGCGGCTCGGCGTGCCCAAGAAGGGCCGGAGCGTGTCGACGATGGGCTGGGCGAGCAGCGGTAGATAGCGAAACGAGATCAGTGGCGTGCTCGTGACCTCGTCCGTCCGGTTCTTTCCAACGCGGTGATGCCGACGACCGATCTCCAGCTGGTAGCGGAGCCACGCGTCGTCGTAGTTGGCCCGCGCCGTGTCGGCGATCCACTGGCCGAAGCGCGCCCTCACCCGCGACAGATAGTCGGCGTTGGGCTGTTGCGTGTTGGTGTCGACGAACGAGGCGACGAGAAAGTCGTGCGAGCCGACGAACCCGTACCAAACGTCGAGGATCGCCTCGGTCTGTGGGACGAGCACGTCGTGCGAGCGGCGGAGGGCGTCAATGTCGTCGTCGCCCAACAGGCACGCCGTCTTCATGTGCGCGAAATCGGCGCTGGAGACGGGCGCTTGCGGCAACTCCGGGTCACCGAGTCGGTAGCCAGGAATGGAGCGTGAGGGTTGTTCGTGGGTCATCGTGGGCCTTCGGTCTCGAGAACAATCGTTCGGACTCGAAACTACTTGCCAGACCATCATTCGTCAAGCTAGTTTCGTGTCGAAACTTAACTGTGACGCAATCATCCCTCCACTATCTCCTCGAGCGGGTCGGCAACTTGCTCCGCGAGCGTGCTCGGTCGATCGCCACCCGCGAGGGGCTCAAGCTCGCTCAGCTCGACGCACTCGTGTACTTGTCGCGGGCGAACCGCTACAGCGATACGACCTCGGGCGTGGTGGACTACCTCGGCGCGACCAAGGGGAGCGTCAGCCAGACACTCACTGCCCTCGAGCGCAAGAAGCTCGTGGACCGAGTGCCAGACCCGTCCGATGGGCGCGTCAACCACTGTCGGCCGACCTCCAAGGGGCGCCGGGTCGCTCAGGAAGCGTTCCCGTCCGAGCTACTCGAAGGGCGTGACCGTCCCGAGCTCGAGCGCGAGCTCGTCTCGCTCCTCGGTGACATGCAGCGCGCGCATGGGGGACGCGGATTTGGTGTGTGCGGAACCTGTGTGCACTTCAACCGCGTTGGGCGAGGCCACCGATGCGGTCTCACCGGCGAGCCGCTCACCGTCCCCGAGAGTCGGTTGCTGTGTCGGGAGCACGAGCGACCCGTCCTCGTCGATGCCGGCTGAGCGCGACGGGTTCGTCGTTCGACCCGAGGCTCGACAGCCCGGGCATCGAGCCGCGTGGTGGCGCATCGTGGCGCCAACACGCGCTCAGCGACCCGAAGGGTTACTGCGCAGCCAAAGGCATCGCTGACGACTTCCACCCAATGTCGTAGTGGGAGCCATCGCAGTACGGCTTGTTCTTCGACGCACCACAGCGACAAAGGACGTACTTGTCTGGGTTCGCACCCTTCGCCAGCCGAGACGAGGCCAGGGGAATGCCACAGACGCGATAGGGCCCGTCTTGCTCCACCGTGATGCCCTTGGCGTCGGGGTGTGCGTGCTGCGGCGCCTGTCCTGGCAGGCTGAAGCGCAACGCACCAGAGGGGCACGCTTTCACCACGTCCAAGATGCCCTGCTTGGGAGCGTTGTCGGGCACGATCCACGGCTTGCGAGAGGAGTCGAACGCCGCCTTTTGTCGACGGCCACACTCGGCGGCGTGTGAACACAGCAAGCGGTTGTAGTGGATGGTGACCTCTTTGCCCTCGTAGGTGAGGATCTCGTCCTTGCTCCGATCCTCGGAGGGACTGCTGTCGAAGCCGATGTCGTTGTGGGAGCCATCGCAGTACGGCTTGTTCTTCGACGCGCCGCAGCGGCACAGCGCCATCACGGGTTTGCTCGCCAGTGCTTCGCCGCTCGAGCTGGCCAACACGGGCAGGCGGATGGCGACCAGCGGCCCCCCGTTGCGCTGTTCGATCGACGGGCTCGTGGCACCACGTGCGCCAATGCGTCCCCGCAACGCCAGGCCGTCACGGATGTTCAAGCCGATCATGACCAGACATACGGTACTGCCCGCCAACTCCACGGCCTGCACGCCGTAGAACCACCCGTCGAGGGCCCCTTCGGAAGCCCACGACGAAAGGAAATACGACGACGGCAGCAACACGAACAGGCTCGTCATGAAGGCGATGGGCCCGCGCTTTTGCTTGACCACGGCCAGCGAATCGGTGCGCTTGCCCAGCAGGGACATCCCCGACGCGCCCGCCACCAGCAGCGCCGGGATCAGGATGAACATGCCCTTGAACACCAAGTCCTTGACCACCGCCACCGTCGCGTGACTGGCGAGCAGCTCACTGAGCGCCGTCGATGTCCAGAACGTCAGGACGCAGAAAAATCCGAGAACCCCGGCTATGGCGTGCACCTTGCTTTTCATGTGGTTTCCTCTCGCTAGGGTCCAACCTAGAATCCGAGGCCCAGAGATGAAAATGCCGCTCTATCCTATTTTTCGTGCAATTCGTCCAGAATCATCGCACGATAATGGACGAATCGCACACACTCTCGGGGTGGCTCGACTGCGAGAACGCGGTCTGAACCGCAGGAAGGACGACGGATGGACGTTTTGTCGGATGTGCTGAGCTGGCTGAGGGTCAAGGGGTCCCTCAGTCGTCGCTCCGAGTTCTCAGCGCCGTGGGCAATCGCCTATCCACCCAGCGATCGCGTTTCATTCTTGACCATCGAGAAAGGGAGTTGCTTCCTGCTGCACGATGGAGAAGAAGCGGTCGCGTTGGAGACAGGCGACCTGGTGATGCTCTCTCCTGGCCGTGTTCAAGCGCTCGCCGATCATCCATCGACACCGACCGTCCCCTACGCACAGGTGCTCGAGGAGTGCAGCCCCGTCGACCAGGGCGAGCGCTCTGCCGAGCAGGACATCTATCCGACCATCCAATACGGAGGAGGAGGCCGGCAAACCGTCATTCGTGGATGGGGGCTACGGTTCGACAGCCACGAGCACCACCCCCTGCTGTCCCTCCTTCCTCCCATGATCCACTTCACCTACGAGCAGCGCAGCGCGTTCCCCTGGCTCGAGACCACGTTGCGCTTCATCAGTCACGAAACCCATCAACGAAGCGATGGCTCGGACATGATGATCGTACGGCTCGTCGATCTGATGTTCGTGCAGCTCATCCGGGCTTGGTTTCAGGCGCAGCCCGATGGAGAAGCTGGCTGGCTGGGCGCACTGCGGGACGGCCCCATTCGACAAGCGCTCAAGCTGATCCATCAATACCCCGCCGACCCTTGGACCGTGGAGAGCTTGGGCAAGGCGGTTGGGATGTCTCGGTCGAACCTCTCCGCACGCTTCCAGTCCTTGGTCGGAACGTCGCCGTTGAAGTACGTGACTCAGCTGCGCATGCACCTTGCTGCCAACGCGCTCAAGGCCGACGCTCGGTTGAGCCTGGCCGAGATCGCCAACAAGGTCGGATATGACACCGAATCCTCCTTTGGCAGGGCCTTCAAGCGTTACTTCCGAGTCTCTCCCGGCGCATTTCAAAGACGAGCACGGACCGAGTAGGCGGGCTGCCGCCGGCCAGACGAACTCGCGACTCGAACCTACGAGGCATCTGCGGCGGCACCTGGCGCACCTGGAACGAGGCTGGGTGGTCAGGGTGATGGAGCGGATACCCGCGGTGGTCCCCGCCTGGTTGCCTGCCTCGTCGAGGCAACCGATCGAATGGCCTGGGCAACAACCCGAGCATCATGGTTTCTCATGCCACCACGCCACCCTCGATCTTTGCACTCGTTCTCACGCTCGGTGTTGGGGCGTGCGTCGACACCGCGGAGCCGCTCGGGGACGAACTCACGGACCTCGACGTCTTGGAGGAAGCGCAGCCCGATCGACTCGCCCCTCCCGGCGAGACCGATGAGACCGGCGAGGCCGATGACGCCCCAGTGCTGCCACTGCGGCTCGCGACGTGGCTCGATGACAGTGTCACGCTCGACGACGTCAGCAAGTCCGAGTGGGCACTGACCGAGGCATCGTTCGACCACGGCACACGCCAAGCCCTGGCCGATGCGCAGATCGATCCCGAGATCGCGTTCATCGAGACGGCGCTGGCTCGCGCACGTGCCCGCCTGCTCCCCGAGCGACTCGCGGCCGCGAGCTTCACGACCGAGGATGTCGCGCTGCTCGCGGGCTCGTGCAAGTGCAACGGCAAGACGGGCACGTTGTGCGGGACCGGAGGCAACGACGGCGGGTTGGTCGGAGGCGGGGGCGCCGACGTGATCAACGGCCGCGGCGGCAACGACGTGATCATCGGTGGTGGCGGCAACGACCGCCTGTGCGGATCTGCGGGCAACGATGTCATCCGAGGCTCCAGCGGCAACGACAAGATCTACGGCGGGTCGGGGCACGACAACCTCCGGGGCGACGGCGGCAACGACCTCGTCCACGGCGGGGGCGGCAACGACCTCGTCCGTGGCGACGGAGGCACTGACACCCTGCTGGGCTCCAGCGGCAACGACCGGTTGTTCGGGATCCACGTCGTCACCAACCCCGGCACCTCACAGTTCGGCCCCGAAGGTCGTGCCTACGGACCGCTGTCATGGGACTGGCGCCAGCGCGACATCCTCCGCGGTGGCACGGGGGACGACGTGCTCTACTACAACACGCTCCCCGCCCTTGCGACGCCTCCGGGTGGTGGGGGTGACGGCACCACACCGGACTTCGACGACATCGACGGACAAGGCGGTCACGATACCTGCTGGCAGGGGTCCTCCGGCGGGTCGGTCCTCAATGCAATTATCGCTGGCGCCCAATTTGGCTGCGAGGGGCCACCCTATGCGCTCTAACCCGGCGAAGCGCCGCACGTCGACGGGCCCCGCCGTCCTGTGGATCGACGACCGGAGGACTAGCCCGACGGTGAGGGATCATCGGTCGCGTGCCGTGGGGGCACCAGGCGTAGTGGCGAGCTCTACGGCTTCGAGCCGCTCCTCGGCCTCGAGTCGGTGCTTGGCGGACTCGATCTCCCCGGCCACGGTCCCCCCACACCCAGGGCAGGTGGTGTGGGAGATCGACAGCCGATGACTGCAGTCGGGGTCGGCGCATTCGTAGAAGCGACTGGACCGACCCCCCACGTAGCCACCCAGCACGGCGGCCACGAATCCACCCATGGCCAGCGCCGTGCCGAGCGAGCCGAGGCCGAAGACCACCATGCCGACGACGAGTCCCAGTGCAACACCAATGACGGTCCGCCGCCGGACCACGCGGAAGACCCGGCGCCCTCGGTTGAATGCTCGCACACGTCCTGGGAGTTCGCGCTCGGCCTGGACGAGCTCGGCCCCGTCGACCGGCGGCAGCGGTCGCAGATCCAAGGGACGCCGACCGGAGGCCGGCTGTGGGGGCAGGCGGACAGCCTCGCGCAGCACGACCGCGCGGTCGCGATACTCGTCCAGCGCGGCATCGTGTTCCTTTCGCATGTCGAGAGGCAGAGCGTCCCGCACCTGTGCGCGCTCCTCCTCGCTGGCCGCCCGCACGAGGGTGTGGAAGGCCAGCAGCCGGGCGATAGCCATCGGCGGCAGCCCGCCCACCGTCTGCGACTCGAACCTCGTGCCCACGGACGCCAGTGTCGTCTCGACGTGGGTCTGGATCGTGCCCCCGGCCACCACCGGCCCCAGTCCCAGCACGACGGCCAGGGCGGTGGCCGAGCCCTCGTCCAGTCTGTGTCGAGTGGGGACATCGGCGACCGGCTCGACTCGATAGGCCAGGGCTTCGGACCGCGTCACGCCCTGGTACTCGGCCCATGCCCGAACCGATTCCAGGGCGAGCCATGAGGCCATGGCCTCGGGGCGCCCGACCGCGTGGACCTCGAAGCAGGCCGCGCCATGCTCGATGCCCTCGAAGATCACCGGTTCGTGGACGAGGCCCTCGGTGGGGAGATCATTGCGAAGGTCGGACAAGCGAACAGGGACGTCGCGCATGCCCAGGTGGACCATCATGCGGCGTAGCGCATCGCGAACCCCCACGAGGGTCGGCTGCCACGGATCGGGGAAGCAGCGCTCATCGTAGGTGACCAGGGGTGCCTCGATGGCCGCGCCGATTCCCACCGCGTCGATTGCAATGGCCAGGAACGCAACCAGGAACTCGTCGTCGTCGGTCATCGAAGGCCACACTGTAGCCTCCCGAGAAACCGGCCCACACGCCCGGACCACCGGAGCCACGGCGGTGGTCCGGGCCTCAACGCCGCCGCCCGCCGGTCTTGACCCGGTGCACAGATGGGGGGGCCAGGCCAGGCCGTCGCGGCGGACAGCGCGGCCGTGACCAGCGGATCTGGAAACCACTGATGATGTTCGCAGGCCCGGACCGACTTGCAAACACCGCCTCCCATCGTCCACCTTCGAGGGAAGCACAACGAGGGCAGAAGCCATGGCCATCTCGAAGAAGGGAAAGCGGCCCATCACCGTTCGCAACATGGATCTGCTGTGGTGGGTGGGCAAAAAGGTCGTGAGCCCCGACAGGACGTTCTTCGTCGAGTATCTGGTCGCGCCAATTCCGACGATGATCAAGGGCGACCCGCCGTGCGTGTTTTTTCGCGGCCCGACGCTCCGTGGCCATTCGAGGCAAGGTGGATTCGAAGGCTGGTTCGTCTCGCCGGACTTTGGAACACCCGAAGCCGTCACACCGCGCTTCGTTGCCGAGATCGTCGGCTGGGTGATCGACGACGGACCTCTGCCCGACGCCATACCGAGCCGCAGCTCCGTGGCTAGGCTTGGTAGCCCGTTGGGGCACGCCTGCTCGGAACGATGTGCGTGACGACGCGCCCGCATCACGGCATCCAGCAATTGGCCCAATCGCCCGGTTGACTGAAGTCGCGACCCATTGCGATGGGTCGGACGTGACCGTGCTCCACGCCCTCGTAAGCCTCACAGCCGCTTTCACGTTTGGCGCCCCGGCCTCCGCGGACGCCACACCCGGCCCGCCCGTGGCTGCCGCGGCCCAACCGTCCGCCCACGCCGTGGTCGAACCTGACGCTGCCTCGACGCAGGAACCTCCGACCGACGACCCTCACAGCGACCACGACACCCCGCAGACTGATGCGACGGCCGACGCACCTGCGGCCACCGAGCCGGCCCCCAACCCCTTCGATGAGAGCACGTGGGTCGGCCTGACGCCCGAAGAAAAGGACGCGCTGCGTGCGGAGCGAGCGCGCCGGGAGGCCGCCGCGGCTCAACCATCCTCTCGCTCGCCGGCAACTGATCCCAGCAATGCCATCGACGCGCTGCGTCGCACCCAGCCTCCGGCGTCGGCCCTCCAGCTGTACGAGGCCCGCGAGCGTCAGATGCGAAACGCGACGATCGGCATCGGCGTGGCATGGGGAGCGTCGCTCGTGCTGACGGCCATCGTCGCGGGCACGAGGGCCAAGCGGCTCGATCAACAGTGCACACCGCCCACCATCGATCCGACCAATCCCACCGTGCCCGATACCAGCGGTTTCGACCGATGCCTGGATTTCATCGACAGCGGCAATCAACTCACCGCCCCGCTGGCAGTGCTGGCGACGACCACCGCCGTCACCACCGTGGGCGCATTGGTCTCGGGTCTCGTGCTTGGGCTCCATCGCAACAACCGCTTCATGCTCGAGCCGGCCGGACGGCGCTCCAACACCGCCCGACGCCGGGCCAGGCGCCGACACCTCTGACCACGTCCTCGTTCATGCGGCGGAGCAGCAGGAGCCCGAGCACTTGCGGGAGCGAGACCGTGGCGCGAGTGCCCCCGGTCGCGCGACACCATCGCGACAACCCGACAGCGCCGCGGGGTGCAGCCCGACGGTTTCTCGAAGCGGTAGTGGGACGAGGGCGCCGAGCCCCGTTCGGCCAGCCACGAGCCACCCCTGTGGAGCGGACGTCATCGTGGCCGGCGGGGGGCTCAACGCAGCCCGGGTGTGCAGCCCGGGGTGGCGCTGTCGATGCCAGATGCGGACCGCGGCCAATCGAGTGGTCGCGGGCGTGGTCATTGTCCCAGGCACGTCGTTCGATCGAGATCTGGCGTCGGCCCTCGCATTTGGCGACGTGGTGGTGACGGCGCCCCGGCGTAGATCGAGATCTCCGAGCTGTCGCCGTCCGTGGTCGACAGCGACAGCGCGCCGCCTTGGGCCGTTGCCGTGGCCAGGCCGCTGCACACCATCGTCGCATCGAGGAGCGACTCGCTTTCCGGGGTGACGTCGCGGCCCCGATACCGCGGACGAGCGAAGGCCGGTCGTCGTCCGGTCCGCCGCGCTCGGAAACGCAATGCCGTCCATCGACTTCGCTCCGACGACGAGACGCATGTCTGGGGCCCTGTTGTAGGATATCGACGGTGAGCTCGGGCGACGATGGACAACAGCTCGACGCAAGGCTCGGCTCCGACGCGGACGCCCCCCCCGATGCCGGCATAGATACGGGCGAGACGAAGCCCGTCGAGCGCAGCCAATTCGGCTTCGACCGAATCCCTACACCAGCGGGTGACGACAGCGACGAGTCGCGGGACGGGCCCGCCACCGAATCGAGGTGGCCGCGGCTGGTCACTGGGGCCCAGATCGGGAGATTCACGGTGCTCCAGCTGCTCGGCCAGGGGGGCATGGGGAAGGTCTACTCGGCCTACGACGAACGGCTCGACCGCAAGGTCGCCATCAAGGTCCTGCGGACCCGTTGGCGAACGGATGAGACCGACCAGCAGCGACTGTGGCGGGAGGCCCAGGCAATGGCCCAGCTGTCGCATTCCAACGTGGTCACGGTGCACGAGGTCGGGCAGAGCGAAGGCATGGTGTTCCTCGCCATGGAATTCGTGCGAGGCCAGAGCCTTCGGGAGTGGCTCGAGACCGAACCCCCCTGGCTCGACAAGCTCGAATCCTTCGTGCAGGCAGGGCGAGGTCTGGCTGCAGCGCATGCGGTGCAGCTGGTGCACCGGGACTTCAAGCCCGCCAACGTCATGCGCACCGATGACGGCGTAGTGAAGGTGCTGGACTTCGGGCTCGCTCGCTCGACGACGGATACATCTGGTGACTCGGAGAGAGCCGACGGGGATGAGCCTTCTCGGCTGTCGTCGTTGACGGCATCGGGGATCGTGGCGGGAACACCGGTCTACATGTCGCCCGAGCAACACCGCAACGACTTCATCGGCGCCCCAAGTGACCAGTACTCGTTTTGCTTGGCGCTGTGGGAGGGGCTGACGGGTCACCGCCCGTTTCACCACGACGACACGACGACATTGCTGAGCGCCAAGTTGGGGGGACCCCCCGCGTGGCCGAACGGTGCTCCCCCGGTGCCGCGAGCGATCGTCGACGCGCTCCGACGTGGCATGTCGCCTGATCCGGAGGACCGCTGGCCATCGATGGAGGCACTGCTCGCAGAGCTCTCGTGGGATCGGCACCAGCGCGGCCGCGGGCCGTGGCTGCTGACCGCGGTGGGAGCGTTGACGGTCGGCGGCGCATCCGTGTTCGCTTGGTCGCAGGACCCTGGGCAACCATGCGGCGGGGCCCCGCAGCGGCTGGCTGGAATCTGGGACGCCCCCCGGCAAGCGGAGGTCGAGGCCGCAATCCTCGGGGTCGGCCGAGGGTACGCGAGCACCGTGTGGGACAAGACGCAGGGGGAACTGTCCGACTACGCCGATGCGTGGATGAACATGTACACCGAAGCTTGCGAGTCGACACTGCGGGGAGAGCAGTCCCCTCAGATGCTGGACCTCCGGATGGAGTGCCTGGAGCGCACGCTCAACGGGCTCCAGGCGACCGTGGATACCCTTGCCGACGCCGACGCCGAGGTCGTGACCCGAGCGCACGAGCTGACCTCGGGGCTGCGACCGCTGTCGTGGTGCGCGGACACCCAGACGCTCGAGACCGGCGTCGATCCTCCCCGTCCGGAACAGGCCCAGATGGTCGAAGACGCCCAGCGGATCGTGACCGCAGCCGAGAGCCAGCGAAGGGCGGGCCGGTACGCGATCGCCAAGACCACGATCGAGACCGCCGAGGAAGCCCTCGCCGATCTGAGCTACGACCCGACACGAACCGAGATGCTGCTGGTCAAAGGCCGCGTGCTGGAGAACCTTGGGGAGTACGAGGCTTCCGAAGCGACGCTGCGCGAAGCACTGGACGTGGCCACGCGGTCGAAACAGCTGGCGGTGGCCGCCGAAGTGGCCCGCGCCCTGATGTCCGTTGTCGGCCACCACCAACAGCGCGCCGAGGCAGCGCTGCGATACTGGCCAATGACGCGGGCGTTGACGCTCGCACACGGCAACGCAACCGCGGAAGCGTTGTCGGGCATCGAGTACGCGCGCATCTTGGTCGTGCAGGGCAACTACAAGGACGCGGCGGCCGAGCTACGAGCGGCCCTCGCCAGGATGGAGGACGCCCCGGACCCCGAGCCCATCGGCGTCGCCAGAGCTCGCGGCCAGCTCGCTAGCGTTCTGCGCAAGCAGGGCGAGTACGAAGAGGCGCTGGTCGAGCAACGCACGGTGCTGGCCATCATCGACGAGGCACTGGGGCCCGCTCACCCTCATACCGCCACCGCTCGGCTCGACCTGGCGAACATCTTCTTCTCCCAGGGCAAGTACGACGAGGCAGAAGCGGAGTTCCGAGCCGTGCTGGCGTCGCGGCAAGAGGCGCTGGGCTCCGACCACCCCGACGTGGCGGCCTCGTGGGACAACCTGGCCAGCGCCATCTTCTCCCGGGGCGAGTACGAGGAAGCCGAGGCGCTCTTTCGGACCGCGCTGGCCATCCGACACGAGGCTCTGGGCCCGGACCATCCCGATACCGCGAAGGCCCAAACCAATCTCGCGACCGTGTTGTTCGTCCAAGGCAACCTCGAAGAGGCCGCAACACAGCACAAGGCAGCGCTGAAGGTGCTTCAGAAGGCGCTGGGGCCAGAAAACCCGACCTTGGTGCGGTCATACGTCAACCTCGCCAACGTGTTCCTCGCTCAGGGCGAACATCGACAGGCCGAGTCCCAGTACCGGGCCGCGCTGGCGTTGCTGAGCAAGGCGGTCGATCCCGATCACCCCGACCTGGCGGCCGTGCGCCAAAACCTCGCGTCCTCCCTCTACTACCAGGGCAACCTCGAAGCGGCGGAGGCAGAGTATCGAACGGCGCTGGTCGTGCTCGAGAGCGCGCTGGGGTCCAACCACCCGCGCGTCGCGATGTCGCGAAGCAACCTCGCCAAGGTCCTGTTGGAGCAGCATCGAGAGGCCGAGGCGCTACCGCTGGCCGAGCTCGCCTTCGCACGACGACAGCACGACGACACGCCCGCCCAGTATCGAGCGGAGACGGCACTCGTGCTCGCCCGCATCCTGTGGAACATCGAGCGTCCGCACCGCGATCGCAGCCGTGCCCAACAGATTGCCGAGAATGCGTTGCGGTCGTACGACACGCCTGTAGACGAGCGCGGCAGTGAATACCGCTCCGTTCAACAGTGGCTCGACGACCATCGAGCACCGCCGAAGAAGCGATGAACCGGACTCGGGCCGGCCCGGTCAGCCCTTGACGTGGGTGTCGAACCACCCCAACCAGCGCTCGGCGAAGTCGATCTGGTGCGCGCGCTCCCGCAGACCATGGCCTTCGCGCGGATAGGTCACCAGCTGTGTCTTGGTGCCCGCGTGGCGTAGGGCACGGTACAGCTCCGTGCCCTGGCTGGTAGGCACCCGCGTGTCCTCGTCACCGTGCACGACCAGTGTGGCGGTGGTGCTGCCTTGGGTGTGCGCCATCGGGGAACGATCCCAGGCCAAGGCGTGGTTTTCGTAGGGCCACAGATTCCAGTGCACCAAGGAGTTTTCGTGCTCGATCTCCGTGGTCCCGGTAAAGGAGATCCAGTTGGTGATCGCAGCGCCGACCATCGCGGCCTTGAACCGCTTGGAGTGCTTGGTCGCCGCGAGCCCGGAGAAGTAGCCGCCGTAGCTCCACCCCCCCATACCCACGCGATCGGCATCGACGAGGCCCTGGGCCACCAGGTGATCGATGCCCGCCAGCACGTCCTCGAACTCCTTGCCGCCCAGATCCCCCTGGTCGGACTTGCCGTAGGCGACCCCACGGCCTTGCGATCCACGGTAGTTGGGCTCGAGGACCACATAGCCGCGGCTGGCGAACAGCTGCGTGGGGTAGCCCGCCCGCGTGTTCCAGCCATCGAGAGAGATGCCCTCCGGACCGCCGTGAACGAGCACCGCCAGCGGGTAGCGCGTGCCCTCGACATAGCCGACGGGCAGGGTCAGCACCCCTTCGATGCGAGTGCCATCGGCCGCGGCCCAGGTCTCGATCCGACGCTCGCCGAGCTTCACCGCATCGAGTCCGGGATTGCTGACCGTCAGCCGCTTCATGGAGCTGCGCGTCCCCGCATAGACCTCGCGCGGGTGAGAGGCGAGCTCTCCGGCGCAGGCCACGGCACGGCCGTCGGCGGTAACGTCGAGGCCACGGCACACCGGACCCTTGGTGGTCCCCTTGCGCTTGCCGTCGGTCGACACCTCCACCACTGCGGTGCGGGTGCCCTCGTTGGCGAGCATCAGCAGCGTGTCGCGCCCGGTCCACTTCATCCACTGCCCCGTGCCCTCGTAGTCGGCGGTGAGCGGTCGCGCCTGGCCGCCGGTCGCGGGGACCACGAACAACACGCCCGCCGTCGGATCGTGGATGTCGGTGGCACCGAGGTAGGCGATCGTCGAGCCATCGGGTGACCACGCCAGATGTCCGAGCTTGCCCGCCGTCGTCGTCAACGGCGACAGCTCGCCGCCCTTGGCCGACACCGTGGCAAGGCCGCTGTACATCATCGTGGCATCGACATCGGCGCGATCACTGACCTGTACCGCGAGGCGCTTGCCGTCGGGCGACCAATCCATCTGCACGATGTGTTTGTCGGCGGGGGTCACCGCTTGGCGCTTCCCGCTGCGAACGTCCATCACCCACAGTCGGTGCTTGGTCCCGTGCACATCGCCCACGTGCCAGTCGCGTCCGTCCTGTTCATCCTTGGACTCGGCGTCGGTGGGCTTGCGATCGGCGGTGTAGGCGACGTGCTTGCCGTCCGGAGACCACGCGAAGGCATGGATGTTGGCGTCGGAATCGGTCAGCGGCTGCGCCTCACCACCATCGATGGGCATCGACAAGACCTGGGTGTGGGTCTCCCCTGGGCGCCGTGACAAGAAGGCGATGCGCTTGCCGTTGGGTGACCACGCGGGTGCATAGGAGCTGGCTCCCGGCGTGGTGAAGGCACGCGCCTGGCCGCCTGCTCGCGGAACCACCCACAGGATCGATCGCATGCCCGCAGGCCCATCGATCGACTCGGGCGGCACCCGCAGCACATAGGCCACGGTCTTGCCGTTGGGCGACAGCTCGACATCCGACACGTAGCGGAGGTCCACCACGGTGGCGATGTCCAGCGTATCAGTGCGAGCAATGGCTGTAGTCGGGGCAGTCGTCTCGGCGTGCGCGGTGGACGACGGAGTGGCGCATCCCAAAAGGAGCCACAATGAAGCGTACGAGGCCAGCCTTCGCATGGCGCGGGAGCATACACGGCGGCCGCGCCGATGTCCGGGCCCTGCTATCGTCGCGGCGCGTGTCCGACGACATCGATCTGCTCAGCGCGTGGCGGGCCGGTGAACGGCAGGCGGGCGAGGCGTTGTTCGAACGATACTTCGAACCGGTCTCGCGATTTTTCATCAACAAGGTCCCCGACGACCACGAAGATCTGATCCAGGAGACCTTCGCCGCATGCGCCGGGGGACGCGATCGCCTGCGAGACGACTCGAGCTTTCGCTCCTATCTGTTCGGCATCGCGTACAACGTCCTCAAGCGCTACTACCGGCGCAAGGCGGGCCCCAAGCAGACATCATCGCTCGACTCGTGCTCGGCCAACGATCTGTCGCCCGGGCCCAGCACATTGATGCAAGAACACGAGCGCGAGTCGTTGTTGCTCGAGGCGCTCCGTCGCATCCCGGTGGAGCTGCAGGTGGTGCTGGAGATGCACTACTGGGAGCGCATGCGCTCGCCCGAGATCGCGGGCGCGCTGGGTATCCCCGCCGGGACCGTCCGCACCCGGATGCTGCGTGGCCGCGGACGACTGGCACAATTGCTCAGCGGGCCCCTGGCGCCTCGTGACAGTGAGGACGCACAAGAGGCCGATCTCGACGACTGGGCCCGACGGGTTCGGGCCTTGATGGAACGCGAGCCCGCACCAGGTGGGAGCAGGTGAGACCCCACCTCGACGATTCGACGACGGTGCAAAGAAATCCGTGAACAGTTCGGGGTCGAGGGTGACTCCCCCGGTAGACCGACACGGCCAGGGCCCGCGAGGGTCGGGATCTACCCGACGCTGGCGTCCCCCAACCGGCCACATCGGTGCCCCCGCCCCATGCACGGTGTTCCCCAACCCGAGCGCACTGCGTCGTCGTCACGCAGCTCCCGGTGTATCCTGGTCCCCGAGGGTTGGTTCGTCAGTACGACCATCGCCCCCCCTCGACCCGCCGAGGGCGCCGATCTGGGCCCCTTCACCGCACAGTGTCGCGATGCCCACGCGAGCGACTGGCCCAAGATGATGTCTGGCAAGACCAAGACCGATCACGACTGGGTGCGGGCGCCAACCCAGCACGGGGACCCCGAGCCCGAGCCGCCGCCGTCGGCCGCACGCAGCATCCGTTTGCCCGCGATCTCCAAGGACCGCATTCGAGCCGGGCTGTTTGGCGACAGCGATGCCGCGCAGCCCGAGCCGATGCTCGGTCGCTTTCGAGTCCTGGGTCGGCTGGGTCGTGGGGGCATGGGCACGGTGCTCGAGGCCTACGACGACACACTCGACCGCCGCGTCGCGGTCAAGCAGTTGCACGACGACGCGGGCCGCAACCACCACAAGCGACTGCTCCGCGAGGCGCAGGCGCTCGCCCGTCTGTCGCACTCCAACGTGGTCCAGGTCTACGACGCAGGAGAGCACGACGGCCACTTCTATATCGCGATGGAGCTGGTCGATGGCCAGACCCTGTGGGCGTGGCAGCGAACACCACGGCCGTGGTCGGAGTGCATCAACGCCTACATCCAGGCCGGACGAGGGCTCGCGGCGGCCCACGCCGAGAACATCGTGCACCGCGATTTCAAGCCGACCAACTGCATCATCGACGGGCAGGGGACGGTCAAGGTGCTCGACTTCGGGCTCGCGCGCGGCGTCGACGATTTCGAGGACCCGAGTGTCGAGCGCGACGTCGCGACCCTCGAGCCCACGGCCGACGAGCGGACGAACAACGGCCGAACCGAAGAGCCCGCCAGCGCCTCGCGCTCGGGCAGTGCTTCGCGCTCGGGCAGTGCCTCGCGCTCGGCCATCAGCGCGCTGTCGTCTCAGCTGACCCGTACCGGAGCGATGCTCGGGACCCCGGCCTATATGGCTCCGGAGCAAGCAACCGGTGGGCCCGCCGACGCGCGCGGCGATCAGTTCAGCTATTGCGTGGCGCTGTACGAAGCGCTGTATGGCGAGCGACCCTTTGCGGGGAGCCCCGCGGTCGCGCTGATGTCTGGCGATGCTCCGGAGATCACCGTACCGCGTCCCCGCCCGGGCATGCCCACCGTCCCCACGTGGCTGCGCAAGATCGTGCTGCGGGGGCTGTCGGTCGACAAGGCCCAACGGTTTCCCACTGTCGATGCGCTGCTCGATGCGATCGAGCGGGGACGACGACGCCGCGGTCGATGGGCCATCGGCGTGGTCGGGGCCGGCCTGCTGCTGGGCGGCGTCGCCGTGGCTGCGCAAACGGGCCCGTGCGAAGAGCTCCGCGGTGCGGACCTGCCCGCCTGGGAAGACCGCCGCACCGAGGTTCACGACGCGCTGCTCCATGCCTCGCCCGAGCACGGCGAGGCTGCCTGGGCTGCGACCGAGCGAGGGCTCGACGACTACGCCCAAGGATGGGCCGCCGCTCGCACTCGCGCGTGCGAGGCCACCCATGTCGAGCGCAGCGCCACCGTCGAGCGCCTCGAACGACGGAGCCAATGTCTTCAGCGGGGGCTCGGACGGCTGCGAGCAACTGTCGACCTGCTCGCCGACGCCGACATCCACACCGTCGCGCATGCCGCTCAGGCGGTTCGATCGCTGCCCGCCGCCGAGCGGTGCCTCGACCCGGAGCGGGGCACCACTCCGGTCGAGATCCCCATCGAGCAACAGCCGGCCGCGGACGCGGTTCGAGATCTGATCGCCCGCTCGTGGGCATTCGATGCAACCGGTCGCGCCGCGCAAGGCATCGAAGCCGCCGAGGGTGCGGTGCAGGAGGCCCTGACGCTCGGCGCGCCGGGTGAGCCGTTGCTGGCCCGTGCCCGACACAACCGAGGTCGGCTGTATCGCGCCGTGCGGCGACTGGCCGACGCACGTCAGGACTTGCAGGCCGTGTTGGGGTACGCCGAGCGACTCGACGACCAAGCCCTGGTCATCGACACCCTCCGCGATCTGACGGCCGTCGCGCTCGATGAGGAAGACCGATCGGCCTCTGCGGCGTGGATGTCCGTGGTCGAGGGCAAGCTCCACCGGTTCGACGACCGTGCCGAACACCGCGCGCTGTGGAACCACCTCCGGGGTGAAGCGGCCCTGCGCGACGAGGACCACGATGCCGCGGCCGATGCCTTCGAAGACGCGGCCCAGGGGTACCGTGACCTCGGTTCCCGTGCCGTGTTGGAGTACGGCCAAGCACTGCTGGGCTTGGGCATGGCGCGAGCCGGACAAGACGGTCGCGACGACCAGGCGGCCAAGGCGTTTGGCCTGGCCCTCGAGCAGGCGCGAAGCTACGACCTCGTTCCCCTGCGGGCCGAGGTCCAGCACCAGCTCGGCCGTTTTCATCGTTCGCGTGGTCGAACCGGGGAAGCCGAGACATGGCTGCGGCGCTCGCTGGACTTGCGGGTCTCGTTCGCAGGCGAGCACGCTCCGGTCACCATCTTCCCGCGCACCGTGCTGGCCACCTTGCTGCTGCAGCAGGGCCAGCTCGAGGAGGCGTACGCCGTGGCGGATGCCGCGACCCAGAGCCTGGGCCCCCAGGTTCCCGCGGCACGCCGAGCTCAGGTGTGGACGCTCAAGGCCAGCTTCGATCGTCGCCGCGGCGACTGGGAAGCGGCGCTCGACGGGTACCGCCACGCACGTGATGCCTGGGACTCGATGTCCACGCCCGACGAGATCGAGCTGGCCATGCTCGACACCAACGAAGCCGATTGCCTGATGCTCATGGATCGCCACGAGGCGGCCCGCCGTCGCTACGAGCAGGCGATCCAGACCTTGCGGGTCCGCGCCGCCGACGACGACTTTCGTCTGGTCTACCCGCTGTTCGGACTCGGCCACCTGCTGGCCGAGCAGGGCGATCTGCGGGGCGCAACGGGCCCTTGGCGGCGCGCGCTGGCCATTCAGGAAACCGTACCCCAGTCCCCCGAGCTTCTCGCCGGGCTGCGCTGGGAGCTGGCCAGAGCCGTGCTGCAGATGCCCGACAGCTTGCCCGAGGAGCACGCCCGCGCCCGCGGGCAGCTGTCGGCCGCACGACAGTACTTCGCACAGATCGACGACACGGCCATGGTGGCCGAGATTGGGGCGTTCATGGATGTCTGTGGCGCTCGCTGCAGCGGCACGCCCCACCCCGATGACGCGCCAAAGGAGCAGGAGCAATGAAAGACGTATTCATCTACGGAGACGACGACGGAGCGATCCGCTGGACCGACGACGCAGCCGTCGAGCCGAGCACCACCCCCACTCGCTTCGCGACCGAGGTCCGGTACCAGCAGCACCCGAGGTCCCCGCAAGACGTGTTCGTCGCCGGCAGCAGCAACAACGAGCTGTACTTCACCCTCGAGGGCGGCGGGACCGAGCTCAAGACTTCGGCCGTGGCGATGCGCCCGCCCGCCGGACAGAGCGTGGTGCTCGAGCAGGATCCCACGTCCAGCAGCAGCACCGCGGGCGCCCATCAGGGCAAGCGCTGGCACAGCGGCTACGTTCCTACCTGATCCCGAACGATGGGGCTTGGCCAGGTCCCGTGCCCGCGGCCGCAGCTGCGGGCCTAGCCCCGGTCGGGCATGCGCTCTCTTTCTCCTTCGGAGCCTCCACGGATCCACCCCCGATCGGGCAGCGCCCTCCTTCTTTCGTCAAC
>JAHZJA010000791.1 GCA_022601155.1 Deltaproteobacteria bacterium
GATCTCTCGCATGGAGGCGACCTCCCGAAAACCGAGTTCGACGAGTGTTCGTGCCGCATCGAGGCTGCGACGTCCCGACCGACACACGGTGACGATCGGCTGGCCGCGCTCCCACTGCTGTGCGCGCTGGGCCAGCTCGCCCAGCGGCGCCAATACGCCGCCAGCCACCCGACCCAGCTCGCCGTGGAATTCCTCGGGCTGTCTGACGTCCACCACGAACACACCCGCGGCGTTGTCGGCAACCCAGGCCGGGTCGACCTCGACGACGTCTCCGGCCACGAATGGCGAGCGCCGATCGGCGCCATCCGAGAGGCCACAGTTGAGGTTGGCCGCGACCGCGACGTCGAGCTTGGCGGGCTGGGCCAGGTCGAGGTGGCTCATGATCTCGGCGAACTGTTCGAGGCTTCGGCCACCGCCCAGGCGAGGGTTGTGCGTCTTTTCTTCGCCGATCGTGGTGCAGGTGTGGCCGCGATAGTCGTGACCCGGAAACACGAGGGTGTCGTCGGGCAGGGTGAACAGCTTGTCGTGCACCGAGCGGTACAGGGCAACGCAGTCCCCCTGCTGAAAATCGGTGCGGCCGCAGCCGCGGATGAGCAGGGCGTCGCCCGTGAACACCCGCGATTGATCGTCGAGCACGAAGCTCAGGCAGCCGTTGGTGTGACCGGGGGTGGTGCGCACCACGAGCGCGTGCTGGCCAAAGCTCACCCGGTCGCCGTCGCGCACGTGAATGTCGCCGCAGCCCGCTCCGCCCAGCGCCGCGACGACCGACCGCGAGCCGAGCCGGCGCCGTAGGTCGTCGGCGCTGGTGATGTGGTCGGCGTGGACGTGGGTCTCGAGCGTGTGGACCAGCTTCAGCCGCAATTGCTCGATCAGCGCGACGTCGCGCTCGAGCTGCTCCTTGACCGGGTCGATGAGCACCGCCTCACGCGTCTGGCTGTCGGCCAGCAGGTAGCTGTAGGTGGAGGTCTCGGCGTCGAACAACTGGCGCAGCAACATGAGCTTGGACCCCAGGTTGCCACGAACCGCAGGGGCATGCCCCACAATGCGGCTGGCACGCGGTGGTGACGACGAGAACGGACGTTCGCGGGTGATGAGCGGCCGTGGGCGTGGGGGTAGAAATCGACGGGTACTCCGCAGGGGTGCCAAGGGATGTCGGCCGAGGCCGGCTTCGGGCCGTGGGGGCGGGCTCCGACCGCGGCCTGGCGGGTAGAAAAAAGCAAGCGATTTTCGATGGTTGGCATGGATTTCGCGTGCGGTCGAAGGTGGGTGGCGACAGTCGCCACAACGTCGCAGATCGCTGTAGGTCGTGTATCTTGGCGTGCACGAAGGAGTGGCTCGATGACCAAGGAATCTGTCTCCCCGCGTCCACCGTTGGCGGTTCTCGCGTTTCCCGAGTCGCCGGTCCGTCACTACGAGGCCACCATCGGCACGCTGGTCGAGGCTGCCGTCGACAGCGACCCCGTGGTGGAGTTCGAGGGCTCCGACGGTGAGGTCGTTCGGCGTACCGCGGTGTCGACGGTGCCGGTCGAGGCCGACGACATGGGCCACCCCGTGGTGCTGATGTTCTTGCGCGGCGATCTGGACGCTCCGGTGATCACCGGTCGCGTGGCGCCGGGCCGGGTGGTCTCACCCAAGAAGATCACCCGCACCAAGACTCTGAAGATCGAGGGGCGCGAGCTGACCCTCGACGCGGACTCGGAGCTGACGCTCCAGTGCGGCAAGGCGAGCATCACCCTCCAGCGTGACGGCAAGATCGTGCTTCGCGGGACCAACCTGGTCAGTCGGGCATCGTCGGTCAACCGGATCCGCGGAGGCACGATCCAACTCAACTAGCCCGGCCATGCCGCACCCCGCCATCGAGAACAACACGGCATTCTTCGCCGATGCGCTGCATCTGGTCGACGAGGAATTCGAGCCGTGGCTGACGTTGGTGGTCAAGGCCACCTTCGATGTTCAGCCGGGCGGGACGCTGGCCGTGAGCGCCGAGCAGCAGCCCGTCAAGACGGCGGGTGAGTTCCAAGACCCGGAGGCCGAGATCTCGAGCTACCGCTACGAGCCCGAGGTCGCCCCGATCAAGCTGGCCACCGACGTCGCATTCGTCGGCCATGCTCACGCGCCCAAGGCCCGGACCAACCAGATGGACATCGGGTTTCAGGTGGGCGCGCTGGTCAAGTCGCTGCGAGTGGTGGGCGAGCGCATGTGGTTCCGGTCGCTCGGCGAGCTCAACCTGACCTCGCCGCAGCCGTTCGAGCGCATGCCGATCTGCTACGAGCGTGCCTTTGGGGGGTGGGATCACTCGGTCCCGGAAGAAGGCAAGCACTCGTTCGAGCCGCGCAATCCCGTGGGGCGCGGCTATCACTCCCGGCGTGGCAAGGCCCGCGAGGGGGTGTACGCGCCCAACATCGAGGATCTGCGTCACCCCATCCAGTCGCAGTACGACACCCCGCCGCCGGCCGGGCTCGGGTTCATCTCGCCCAACTGGCAGCCACGCGTGGGCTTTGCGGGCACCTACGATGACGCCTGGCAGGAAAACCGCTTCCCTCTGCTGCCCACCGACTTCGACCGGCGGTTCCACA
Source organism: Deltaproteobacteria bacterium (assembly GCA_022601155.1). Taxonomy (GTDB): domain Bacteria; phylum Myxococcota_A; class Polyangia; order Nannocystales; family Nannocystaceae; genus Paraliomyxa. The sequence continues at coordinate 2,577 of JAHZJA010000791.1, forward strand.
ACGCGGCCTCGCCGGGCCTGCTGGCCAAGGGCTTCTTGCGCGGCGACGAGAACGTCCACACCGTGGGGCTGTCGCCCGAGGGGCGGATGTCGTTTCGCCTGCCCGGGGTGCCGCCGCCGTCGGTACGGGTGAGCCTGGTCGACTCCACCGACCATCGGCCCCAGGCCAACCTCGACACGGTGATCGTCGACCTCGACGACCGCAAGCTGTTCATGTTGTGGCGGGCGAGCATGCCGCTGCCCGATGGCCCGCACGATGTGCGCGGCATCGAATACGACTGTCCGGCATCTCTCACTCTACCCCGGGCCGAGATGGTCACCGGGCCGGCGCTGGCCGCCAACCAAGCAAGGTAGCGATACGATGGGTGTCTCGGTAGGAGCGAATTTCTTGTCAGTGGTCCACAAGGACAGCGGTGGGGTCTCGATTGCCTTCCCCGATGCCTGCAAGACTCCCGCCCCCCCGGTACCGATTCCGTACCCCAACATCGCCATGTCATCCGACGCGGCGAAGACGGCCAAGAAGGTCAAGGCCGACGGCCAGGGGCTGTGTACCAAGGACTCCAACTTCAAGATGAGCACTGGTGACGAGGCCGGCGTGGCGCAGGGCGTGGCGTCCAACAAGATCAAGGGCAAGGCGGAGTTCGTCAACTGGTCGATGGACGTCAAGGCGGAGGGCAAGAACATCCCCCGCGCGTTCGACCTGATGCTCCACAATCAGAAGAACACCCCGCCCGTGCCGCTTCTGCAGGGCCCGGTGGTGGAGCTGCCGGGCACGGCCAAGCCCATCTGCTACATCTGCGACGAACCGATCTAGCCGATGTCCGTGGATGCCTTCGTCACGGGGCTGATGCAGGAGCACTTCGAAGAAGTTGCGGGCCTGTACGAAAGCCGCCGCGAGCAACTCGACGAATGGGAGTCCAACCCCGCCGATCTGGCGGCGGCCGAGTCACGGATCGAGGCCCACCTCGATGGCTTGGTGCTCGGCGAGTCCAAGGGGCTGGAGGTTGCCGTCGATGGCTCCAATCCGGACGATCCGTCGAGCTTCTACGCGTTGCTCGCTCTGGCGTGTGCGGCCGACCGCTACGATGTGGTGCAGGTGACGCTGGCCCGACTCGACGCCTACTGCGAGGGTGACGACGCCGATCCCGAGACCGCAGCGGCGCTTCGAACGGCGTCTGCCGACGCGCTGATCCACCACGTGCCCCCGCGATGGGCCGACGCGCTGTCCCATGCCCTGACCGATGCGACCGCCCACGTGCTGCCCGTGGTGGTGGCGGTCATCGGGGCGGGACGGCTGGCCCGAGGCGCTCCCAAGCCGCTGTCCGACGCCGCGAGCAAGTCGAGTGCGGACCCGCGACCCATACTGGAAGCGTTGGCTCGGGTTCAGGGGTCCGACGTGGGCCCGTTGGTCACCCATATCGACGATCCCGACCCGGCCGTGGCCATGGTGGCGGTGTTGGGTGCGCTGCGTCGCGGCGAGGTGATGGTCGTCGACATGCTGCACAAGCGCAGGTCGGTCCCGTGGTCGGCCATGGCGCTGGCGCTGTGCTCGGGCAAGTCGTTGGCGCGCATTCTGCTCGCGACCAAGACCGACGAGCTCACCCCACAGACCTTGCTCGCGCTCGGCTTGTTGGGCGATCCCGAGGCGCTCGACGTGCTGCTGGCGGCGCTGCACCGTGAGCCGCACGCCAAGGCGGCCGCGCTGGCGCTGTTTCTCATCACGGGCGCGCTGCTGGGCGACGACGACGCTCCGCCGCAGGACGAGGATGAAGACACGGCCAGCGCCGATGAGGCCGATGCCGACGAAGCAACCCCACCCGCTCCCGTGACGGGAGCGGCGAAGGCCAACGCCGAGGCCGTCCCGCCTGCCCCGGTGACGGGTGCGGCGACGGCCAACGCCGACGCCCCCGCCGATGCCGAGCTCGACGCCCCGCCATCGGAGCCGTGGGACGTGCTGCTCGGCTCCGACATCAGCACCGACCCGCAGCGCTGGGCGGCGTGGGACCAGGAGCATCGGAGCCGGTTCCGAGCCGGGTTTCGCTACCGCCTGGGCGCACTGGCGTCTCCCCGGGGTGACCTCGAGCTGCTGGCGGGCTCGAGCCTGCCGCTGTGGCTGCGTCGGCTGCTCAGCGACGAGTTCGTGATCCGCTACGGGGTGCAGTCGGCCTTCGAGGTGGACATGCTCGCCTCACGGCAGTCGCGTGCGTTGTCGGAGGTGCGCGCGTGGCTCGACGATCCCCGCGCTCGCTTCACGGCCGGAGCCTGGTACTTTCAGGGTCGAGTGACCCAGTAGCCGCACCATGAGCGACGCGATCATCACGGCGTTGGGTGCCGTCACCTCGGTGGGGTTCGACGCGGTCACGGCCTGTGCCTCGATTCGGGCGGGCCTGTCGCGCCCCGACTCGATCGCAGAGTTCGAGGTGCTCGATCGCGAGGACCAGGCCCCCATCGGTGTCACCGGGCATCCCGTGCCGTTGCTGACGCGAGGGTTCTCGGGGGTGGGGCGCTGGCTGCAGATGGCGGCGGTCGCCATCGAAGATCTGTGCAGCAGCGGCAAGCTACCTGGCGCCGACGACACGGCGTTTTGGTCGTCCACGTTCGGCTACGTGGTCGTGCCGGTCATCGATGCGCAGCGCTTCGTCGCCACCGAGGCGTGCCAGTCGGACCAGGCCATCGAGGCCAGCTTCCTGCATCCGCTGCGGCGACGGGTGAGCTCCCTGTTTGCTCCCAGCAAGACGGTGCTGCTGACCCGCGGTCGCGGTGGGGTGCTCGAGGCGATGGCGCTGGCCCAGGAACACTTTCGGCAGCATCGGTTCGAGCGGGTGGTGGTGCTGGCGGTCGACTCGCTCACCGACCCGCCCGGGCTCAACTGGCTGTCGGAGATGGGCCGGCTCAAGGAAGACGAGAATCCCGTGGGGCTGGTGCCCGGCGAAGCCGCGGTGGCGTTCATGCTGGAGATGCCTCGGGTGGCCCAGACCCGCGGGGCGCAGCCGCTGGGGCGGCTGGCTTCGGTGGCCGTGGGTCGCGAGCCGCACTCGCGGTGGCGGGGCGAGCGAAGCCAGGGCGTACAGCTGGCCTCGGTCGTCAAGCGAGCCCTCACCGAGGCGCGCTGCCCCCTGCCGTACACCGCCGAGACCAGCACCGATCTCAACGGCGAGGCATGGCGCTCCGAAGAGTACGGGCACGCGCAGGTCCGAGTGTCCCAGGCTCGGTGGTCGAGCGACTCGGCGGGCTTGCCCGCTGCGTGCGTCGGCGACCTGGGAACGGCGATGTCGGCGATGCAGGTCGTGATGGCCTGCCGCGCACACATCCGGGGTTACGCACAGGCCGACCCCATATTGTTCACGTCCAGCGACGTCTACGGCAACGTGGGCGCTGCGATGATTGGAAAGGCGAGTTAGGAGCCCATGGCGCACGAAGATCTCGGAGTCAAGAGCGTCAACCACAAGCCTGGTTGCGTGACCCGTCACGTCGGGACCTACGTCGAGGGCGACACTTGCTCGCACCGATGGCAGGCGTCCAAGCGAGCCATTCGCGATTTTTCGTCGGGGGCCATCCCCTACAAGAGTGCGACTGCGATCGCCCGCATGCGGTGGGGGGTGGCGCACCTGGCCAAGATCGCGACCTACGTTCGGCAGGGCAAGACGGCCGGGGTCAAGCGCAAGTACGGCGGGCAGCAGAGCTTCTCACTCAAGCCGTTCTCTACCTTTTGGTGGCCGTGGGAGAACAACGCCCACCACATCATCCCGCGCTCGACCCTGGCGTCGGTGCTCGACGACATCTCTGGCGCGGCCAGCCCCAACGAGCCCACCATGTTCGAGGTGATGGTCGAAGGGCTGCTCAAGGAGCCCTACAACCTCAACGACGAGCCCAACATGATCATGCTGCCGGTCCGCAACGATGATGCGATCGACATGGGCCTGCCGCGGCACCTCGAGGGGTCTGGCGTCGGTACGCGGGACCATCCGGTCTACAGCGACGCGGTGTGGGCACAGACGCAGGGCAAGCTCGAGCCCAAGTACCAGGCACTGGCATCGGCGATCGCCAACAACAAGCACCAGGAAGACGAAGACCCGCCTGCGGTCCGCAGCGTGCTCGAGGGCATCTCCAACGCCACGTACAACGCCATCTTGGCCCAGGCCAAGCTCGAGTACGCAGCGGGCAGCACCGACGTCAGCCTGGACACCGTCGGCCCCAACATGTTCTAGGACCCAAGCCGTGATGAAGATCTACATGTGCAAGTCCGAGCCGAGCGACAAGCGCTACTGCTTCGTGCGGCGGCACAAATCGCCCTGCTCGTATCCGCTGGCCCACGGCGTGCCCGTGGCGCCCAAGCTGGAGAAGCTCGGCGACGAAGGCATCACCCTCGACCTCGACGAGGTCAGCGGTGCGCTCGATCTCCCCGACTTGGTGGGGAACATCCGCAACTACCTCATCATGCGCAAGGCGCTGGCCAAGCGGGTGGTCGAGGAGTTTGCGCTGGGTCCCCACGAGGTCGTGCCCACCACGCTGATGAACTCCAAGGGGCGGGTGCACGCCGACGACTACGTCACGCTCAATCCGCACGGCAAGAGCGAGTGCCTCGACACCGTGCGCTCGGAGATGGACGACGACGACGATGACCCCGCGGTGCGGCTGTTCGGCAAGTTCTGTCTCAAGACGCTGGAGCTCCCCACCGAGCTCGACCTGTTTCGGGTAAAGGGGATCGTGGTCGGCTACATGTACAGTGAGAGCCTGGTCGCCTTCCTCCGGGCCGAGGGCGCGACCAACTTCGTGTTCCACGACGTGGCGCTCTCCTGAGCCGCAGAGATCCGTTCCCATGCTCCAGGCCGGTATCGACAACGCCAAGGACTTGCTGCAGCGCGCGATCCCTGCGTACGCGGCGGGCAAGCTCGACAAGCCGCACGACCCCCATGCGATGGGCGTGCTCTACCGACAGCTGGGGGCGTGCCGCATGTTGTCGGAGGGCATCCCCGAGCCCGTGTTCGTGGGACAGATGCAGTCGGTCTCGGCCTACCTCGCGCGTCTGGGGAAGATGCCCGAGGACGACAAGGTCACCAGCCGGGCCGGGGTGTTTTGGGATGCGATCGGTGGGCAGTACTGGGAGGCCGCCTCGGAGCTCGCGTGGCACAGCCGCTCGTCGCACAACGCGGCCTGGGAGCACGAGGACGACTTCCTCTACGTGTGGTTCGTGATGAACCGCTACTTTCTCGACGTGCCCAAGGGCGACGACGAACAATCCAAGGCCGACTGCGAGGAGCGCCAACGTGCACTGCTCGATCGCTGGGAGGTGGTCTTGGAAGGGGGCTACGATCCGCGGCGCCTGGTGTGCGATGCGTTGCTGCGGGGTGACGAGCAGGACTTCAAGACCGGGTTCATCGAGGTGGCCGACGCCCGCGAGGCAAAGCTGCAAGGGCAAATCGAGCAACGCCTGCTGTCGCAGGAGCACGCGGCGTGGTTTCTGCCCTACTGGAACGAGGGGCTGGCCCTGCTACGCCTGGCCGAGCGCGACGGGCTGGCCACCGACGACCACTGCTCCATGGTTCCGCAGATCGTCCGGGCCCCCAATACCTACGCGTACGACGGTGGTTCCTGGGGTCGGATCGACTTCGGGCCTCGGCAACGCAAGGGCTGACCGGTCATCGGCCCGGGTCTGGACACGACGGGGTCTGGACACGACGGGGACCGGGCCTCGATGACGACCGGGCGCGGGCGAGAAGCCGCGAGTCGAGCCACTCGCCCATTGTCGGGGCGGCTCGATCTCGATAGGCCAGGGACGCGGGCTAGAGCCGCGAGTCGAGCCGCTCGCCCGTTGTCTCGGGCGGCTCGACCTCGATAGGCCAGGGACGCGGGCTAGGGCACCGCGCCGAGCAGCTCGCCCTTTTCCTCGGGCGTGAGCTGTGCGTCGGGCATGCTGCGGTACAGGCTGCCCATGTCGCGGCGAGGGCCGTCGGCGTCGTGTGGCTCGTGGGGAATGTCGAGCGTGTGCGCCGGGGTCTTGATGAACTCGGCGTCGAGCGCGATGACCAGCCGTCCCGTGCAGGTGCAGGGGTTTTGGGGATCCACGTGGGCGCAGCGCGGGGTGAGGTAGTCCTCGATGCGCTTGCGGGCCCGGGTCAGCCGCACCCGGTAGGCGCTCTCCTTGATCCCCAGCAGCGCCGACGCGTCAGCCGGGGAAAATCCGAGGAGATCGGTCAGCACGAAGGACACGCGGACGCCGGGCGGCAAGCAGCACAGCGTTGCCGTGAGGCAGTTGCGCTTGAGCTCCCACAGCATCAGGTGGACCTTGCCGGGCGAGTTTTGCAGCGCGCCGCCGCTGAGGTCGATCGGGCGGGTGATGTCGCTCCGCAGCAGGTCGTCGAGACCCTCGAAGCTGTACTCGGACTTGCGCCCGAGGTTCTCTTCCATCGTGCGGGCCATCAGCCCCAACACGGCGTTGCTGGAGTCGGCCTCGGCCAACAATGATTCACCGCCCTGGGCGATGGCATCGCGCACGAGCTGGTCTACGTGGGCTCGCGCATCCTGTCGGGAGCCCGACATGTGGTACGCGAAGGCGTACAGGCGGGGAAGCTCATTGGAGAGCAACTCGCGAAGCGTGGAGGGCGTGTCGGACATCGAGTCTCCGGGCGAGGGGCCAGCGCGGCCCAGCTTGTCACGGAACCGAGAGTCCGCCAAGCGGTGGTCGTGACCGGTCGTGTCAGGCAACCGTAAATTCGGCGGGGCTTGGTGCACAACGAGTGGTTCGTCGTACCCGTCGCTCCGTCACCCGGCGTCGGGCGAGCCCTCGGCGTGGGCTTGCATTCGGGCAGTCAGCGCGTCCCAGAACCGAGCCTGCATCGTGGCTTCGCCCGTTAGGCTCTCGAGTCGGTTGATCTCTTGCATCCCGGTCGGGCTCGTCACGTTGATTTCCGTCAGGCGGCCCCCGATCACGTCGATCCCCACGAAGAATTGGTCGGTCTGTCGCAGCATGGGGCGGATGGCGGAGCAAATCGCGCGGTCCCGCTCATTCATGGCGCCCAGGGAGGCCTGCCCACCCGCGTGGAAGTTGTTCCGCAGCTCGCCCTTGGCGGGAACGCGAAGGACGGCCCCGATGGGGTCCCCGTCGACCAGCAGGATCCTCTTGTCGCCCTCGGCCGCCGCGGGCAGGTACTCCTGCGCGACCGTCCAGCGTGTGCCCTCGGCCGTCGCCAGCTCGAGGAGGCTACCCAGGTTCGGGTCGTCGGCTCGGGCCAACAAGATCTCGCGGCCGCCGAATCCGTAGACGGGCTTGACGATCATGCGTCCGCCCAGGGTCTCCAGGATCTCGCGCAACTCGTCGGCGTTGCGCGAGATGAAGGTGCGAGGCACGAGATCGCCGAACCTCAAGATCGAGAGCTTCTCGTTGAGGCTTCGCAGTCCCGTCGGGGCATTGAGCACCAGCGTGCCCGCGTGATCGAGGATCCACGTGGCCGTGACGTAGGCTTGGTCGACCGGCGGATCCTTGCGCATCAACACGGCGCCAAACGACGACAGCAGACGCGGGCTGGCTGGCTCGGTGTATCGCAGCCGGGGAGGGTCGGCGTCGTCGAGACCCACGGGCGCCACCCGAGCGGTAGCAACCGCCCCGTGCAGGCTCAGACCGTCGAGGTTGGTACCAAACGGGCGATGTCCTCGTTGCAGCGCCTCGGTGATCATCACGTAGGTACTGTCGGCCTTCGGATCGAAGGTCTCGGGAGAGTCCATTACGAACAAGACGTCGCGTGGCTCGGTCATGGGCGGGCAAGGATAGAGGAAGCGGTGGCGCAGCCGGGAAGGGAGGCGGGCGACGGCATGTCGCTGCGGCCGCCGGGGCGCACAACGAACGCGGGAGCCCAACCGCGCAGGAAAGTTGGAGGGGTGGGGCTCCGCCCTGGATAATGTAGGTTCAGTGACTACATCTTCCGGACGCGCTTCCAAGAAGGCGCACAAGCCGCACATCGCTGTGGGACCCGAGGGGCTGGAAGAGCCGCCATGGGCACGTGTGCGGCAGGTTCAGCTAATTCGCCGCGAGGTCAGGGAAGTGCTCTCGCCCGGCGCCATCGAGGTGCTGTTCGAGCACGCCGATCTGGTCGTGGAGGGCGGCGACGAGCTGGGCGGACGGCGGGCCGTTGATCGCCGGGTCTACGCGACGGTGATGGTCACGATCGATCTCGTTCGCTGCGCCTCGTATTTCCGGGAGCGCGCCGACGAAGCCACGGCCCGACGGGTGGCCGAGCTGATGGATGCGGACCCGCACGTCACCGAGCGCATGCGCACGCTGGCCGCGGCCGAGCTCGCGCAGCTGGCGAACACCAAGCCCGAGGCGCTGGCGGTGACCGTAGAGACGGCCATCCGCGTCGACGGGACCGCGGTGCTCGTCGACATCGACGCGATGGCCACACCAGCCGGGAGACGAGGGTAGTCTCCGTGCACGTGGTGGAGGCCAACGTCTCGATCTGTGAAGAGCCCGTCGACGACGACGGGGTCTACTCCTTTCGCGAAGTCTCGCGGTTGTTCGAAGTGCCCGAGCATCGGCTGCGCTACTGGTCGCAGACCGGGTTCCTCGTGCCCTCGGTGCGCCGCGGTGAGCGATGGTTCTACAGCTTCCGCGATCTCATCGCGGTGAAGGTTGCCAAGGGACTGCTCGACGGCGGCCAGCCGCTGCGGCGAGTGAGGCGGCAGCTCGAAGCGCTTCGAACCACCCTGCCTCGTGTACGCACCCCGCTGCACGATCTGCGCATTCGCTGCGAGCACGATCGGGTGGTGGTGGAGGATGTCTCGCATCGTTTCGAGGCGGCGTCGGGCCAGCTGGTGCTGGACTTCGAGGTCTCGGCGCTGCGCGAGCATGCGGCCGAGGTTCTCGCGTTGCCCTGGGTCGACGACGACGAGCAGGTCGAGGGCGAGCCCCACACCGCATACGAGTGGTTCTCGTTTGCCCAGCAGCTCGAAGACGAGTGGGGAGGAGCCCCCGCCGACACCGAGGGGCTGGCTCGGGCCAGGCATGCCTACGAGGCAGCCCTCGAGCTCGACCCGCGGCTGGCCGCGGCGTGGACCAACCTCGGAGGACTGCTGGCCGAGATCGGGGAGATCGAGGAGGCGGCCGAGCACTTCGAGGAGGCGCTGCGCCACGATCCCGACCAGGTGCAGGCACGGCTGAACCTCGCCGAGCTGGCCATGCTTCGCGAGGGTCCCAAGTCCGCGGTGCCTGCCTTTCGCGAGGTGCTGCGCCGGGATCCCGATTGCCACGAGGCGCACTACGGCCTCGCGCGGGCGTTGCTTCGCCAGGGGGGCAAGGGTGAGGCGCTGGCTCACCTCGAGCGGTTCTCCTCGGCGGTCGATCGATTGCCGCACGAGGACCAGGACGACGGGCTGCTGGCTCGCCGCGAGCAAGCACGCGATGTGATCGGCACCCTGCGCGCCGAGCTCGGGCGCTAGCCTCGACTTTGGCGGTGGGGTATGCGTGACCGCCTTCCCCAGCGCCAAAGTCGAGGCTAGGCGTTACTACCCTTTGCCGGAAGTGGGTGCCGGATCATGCACGGCACAGCACCACGCTGGCTGCGTTGCTCGTCGGGTACTCGTGCCCGACGAGGGTCCTCCTCATGCCTCGTCCTCGTGGCGCAGCTCGGCACCCAGCCCGGCACGAACTTCCGGCACGGGGTACTCGGCTCGTTTTCTGCGGGCGACGGCGAGAGTCGAAGGCCGGACACCGACAGGTTCGATCGCGTCGTAGGGTGTGGACTGGCTCGGCGCGGCCGCACGAGCGAGCCCGAGGCACGCGTCGATGCACGCGAGCGTGGAGTCCCGGCATCGATGCACAAGCGAGCCCCATGCGAGCATGAGTGACTTCGATGTTCGCACCCGCGGCCGGTCCAATGCCTAGTGCGCGGACGAATTCAGCCGTTTGACGCAGCGGACACCGGAACACCCACCATGCCGGGCGCTTTCGCCTGGCCGGCCGAGTCGCTATGGTGGTCACGCATCGCCGCTGCCGTCCTGCGCTGCGGTCGTACTACAGCTCGTAGAGCCACGCGTAGAAGTTCGCGAGCGCCTGCTGAATCGGACACAGGGCGGCATCCCAACCCGTGGCGGGATTGTCCTTGTCGTACTCCTTGCACCGTTGTGCCAGCGTCTTGCCGTGGACCGACAGACCGATCATGTCCACCTCGGCCATCAACTCCGACAACTCCTCGGCGCTGGGAATGAACCCGCACTCCGCTTGCTGGTCCTCGTCGAGCACGGTGAACCACACGCAGCTGTCAGCCCCTTCGCACTCCCAATCGTCGCTGCTGTACAGATCGACTTGCACCGACTGTCCGCCTTCGTAGACGACGGTGACCTGCGTCTCGGATGACTCTCCGACCCATCCGTCGATCGCGGCGGTCGTGGGGAGGGGGCACTCGGATGCACTCGCAGTTGGTGCCATGGCTGCGAATGCGATGAGTGCACATGCGTACGAAAGAGATTTGGCTTTCACGAAACGAGTCTATTTCAATCAGCTGAGGTGTCGACTATGGAATCGTAAATTGAAGTCGTTTGTCGTGGTCTGTGTGGTGTCATCTTGATGATGTCGAGATGGCCGTGTTGATGTGGTTCCGTTGAAGTGTGCAGTTGATCTTTACGGAGAGGGAGGGGCGTGTTCGCAGTGGGGCGTTCATCGTGGCTGTCGGTCTCGTCAGAGGCACGGGCACTCGCCGGAGTTCCTCGGCAGGTGGTGACGAGAGTGCGTCGGTGGTCTCTGTCTCGGGGGGGCTGCATCCCGCGAACGGCACCGAGCCGACGGTGGAGTCTTCGCCTCTTGGTCGCGAGTTGGTCGCGAGACACCGAGCTGCGGTGGGCCCCTCGTGCTCCGCTCGGCGATCTCGGCGCCGTCCTGCCAGGGGCGACCACAATCGCCCGCGTTGGGTGGCTCACGATTTTAGGCAACTGCACGTGAGTGGATTTGGGGTCGGTCGTGACTTCTAGGTTGGAGACTCGACATGAACCCCTTCCACAATCACAGCCGCAAAGCCTTGCTCGCCACGACCCTCGCCGCGCTCTCCGTCAGCGTCTCGAGCCCAAGTACTGCGGAGGCCTACCTCCTGGTCACGGACGCAGATGGCCTGTTGTTCATCATCGCGGATGACGACGGCGAGAGCCTGTTGCTCACGGGTGACGACATCAGCTTCCAGCTGTGGGCCGACGGCATGTACGAGACCACTTACACCACCGGGGATTTCGATGAAGTCATCCTTCTCGGGGGCGATGCTGCGGACGAGCTGGGCTGTAGCTTGCCTATCGAGTGCACCATCTATGGTGAAGGCGGCGACGACTCGATCAACGCGACTGCCATGTACTCGGAAGAGAGAATGGAGTGGCCCAAGGTCCTGCTCGTCGGCAATGAGGGCGACGACGAGATCTATGGCTCGGGTTGGCCCCTGGTGATCCGTGGTGACGAGGGCAACGACACTCTATATTGCAACGGCACTACCAACCCCTGCTCGGTCTACGGCGACGAGGGTGACGACGTCATCCACGGAGGATCCGGCGACGACTCGCTGTTCGGCGGCATTGGGAACGATGTCATCGTGGGCATGGCGGGCACCGATAGAATCTATGGTGGGGGCGACGATGACACCCTCTCTGGAGAGTTTGGCTCGACCTTCGACCTGTCTGCCGACGTCATCGATGGTGGCTCGGGCACCGACAGCATCGATGGCCTCGGGGCAAGCGACATCGTGACGAATGTCGAGGACACTGGGGCCTAGGGTGCGTGTCCGTCGTCGATGGCGGCGTGGCTGCCGTCGACTCCATCATCCGGTCGAGCCCGTCGGGGAAGGTGGACTCGACCGGTCCTACTCGAGCGACGGTGACTCGCCGTTCGGGCTCCTGTTGCCCTGGGTTCGACGTTCTTTCGCGGGCGGATCCACTCGCCGTCGTCGGCTCCTCTTCATCCCCGGAGAAGCGGCCGTAACTCCAACCGTCGACGACACTCAGGACCCATCGGACTGGGACAAGAAGGGTACATCGCACCGAAGACGCTCGAGCCTGCGACACGACCCCCGCCGGGGGGTCGAGGAAATCGACGGACGGTGACATCGCCGTCCGCTGCGCCCGCTGGCTGGAGTGGCGCAGGTGGGCGACGTTGCCGGTGGGTAGGGCGTGTACGACGCGACCGTACGACGTGACCCCGCGAGGCCCGGCGGCTGAGCGCGAGCCGGC
>JAHZJA010000792.1 GCA_022601155.1 Deltaproteobacteria bacterium
CGACCGACGGCGTGGTGCGTCAGCCGGGCAGCACGGTCATCGTTGGCCACCTGTAGGGCTCAGTCTCGGCAGCACAGCACGCCGCCGAACTGGGGCCCGGCCTTGGTGATGAACTGCGCCTCCTCGTCGTCCGAGATGTCGCAGCTCCAGGGCTTGGGCAGAGCCTCGCACAGGTTGGCGGTGCTGCGGTTGAGCGGGGCGCAGCCGTTGATCGCGGTGTGGCCCACTTCGCCGCAGCCGAACACGTCGTTGGTGCCGACGGCAGAGCAGGTGTCGCTGCCGTTGCCCGACTGCGCGGTGGCGTAGAAGCCTCCGCCGAACCCTCGGTCGCTGCAGTTGGTGATGCCCGCGTCGGCGACCTCGGCGGCACTCGTGCACAGGTGCCAGCCTTCGCTGCACAGGTCTTCGACAGTGCAGCCCATGCCGACCGGGTTGACCCCGTCGTCGCCGCCTTCGCGGTTGCACATGGTGGTGCCCGGGAAGACGCCGGGCACCGACCAGCCGCCGTTGCAGCCCGCGATGTCGGTGAAGACGGCCTCGTCGACGAGGACTTCGCGTTCTCCGTCGGCGCAGCCGTTGCCGGGCTCGGTGCCGGACTCGCTGCTGCTGCCTTCGCCGCTGCTCGATCCCTGGGTGGTGTCGACCGAGCCGGTACTGGTGCTGGCCGACCCCGAGCTGCTGCCACCGGACGCCGATCCACTGCCCGCGCTGGAATCGAGGCTGGTGGATGCCGCGGTGGTCGTGCCGGGCTGGCTGCCGCTGCTGGAGGAGACCGTGCTGCCAGCATCGGCGCCCGTGAACGAGTCGTCACCGGTCGAGGATGTGCCGCCGCACGCGGGAACGAGGAGCAGGGCCACAACGAGCGGAGCGGCGACGGGGCGACGCGAGCGGAGAACCGTCATGATGCTGACCACGATACGTCAACTCGCGGTGCGGGAAAGGAGTATGGGGGGTTGCGCTAGGGCGGTGACGCACGCATGGGGGGAGACGGGCGGCTGGCGATGGCGAGGGCGAAGGGGACGCCGATGACGGCCGCGCACGGTGCCCCACCTTGGTAGGCTCCCGGCTCGGTGAGCCCTTCGGAGTCCAGCCCCGCGTCGCGTCGCTTCCCATGGGGATGGTTGGGCGTGTTGGCGGCGCTGGCCGTCATCGTCGCGTGGCTGTGGCCTTCGGGGCAGCCCGACGAGGCGGACGACGCGGACGCGTATGCCGATGTGGGTGCCAGCCCGATGGAACCCGATCTGGGTGCGGTCGCGGTGGCACACGTGCAAGGCGAGGTGTTCGTGGAGGTGCCCCGTCCGCCGCCGGATCCCGTGGTCCAGGTGGTGCTCGACTCGGCGGGGGGCACGACGGCCGGCTGGGCGGTGCCGCCGCAGGACTGGAGTACGGGCCCGACGTTCGACGACGGCGACGCGACCGGAGGGTCCGAGACCAGCGGGGGCGAGCCGGTGCCGCCAACGCCTCCGCCCGTGGATCTGCACCCGCCCGCGGGGTGCACGGTGACCGGCTGGCAAGAGGGCGAGCGGGTGACGGCCCCGAGCTCCTGCGCGCCCGATGGTCGCTATGAGGTGGCGATGCTGCCGGGCAGGTCGGGACGCACCGCGTTCGAGATTCTGGTGCCCGATCATCTGCGCGCCGTGGTCGAGGTGGACGTGCCTGCCAGCGGCACGAGCCGACTTCCGGCGGTGGCACTGGGGCAGGGACAGCGGGTGACGGGACAGGTGGTCGATGGGGCAGGGACGCCGCTGCCGGGCATCGTGTTGACGGCGATGCCGGATCCGAACCTGGGAGAGCCCGAGCCGTGGCGAGCGACCAGCGAGACCGACGGAAGCTTCGTGTTCGACACGCTGCCGCCCGGGCCGGTGACGCTGCGCGCCCAGGCGCCCGGGCACGCGACGAGCGTGGTGGAGGTGCTGTCGCCCCAAGCGGATCTGCTGGTCACCCTCGAGGCGCTGGTCGATCTCCGCGGCCGTGTGGTGGGCTCGCCGACTGCGTTGTCGCGGGCGGTGGTGCGCATCGAGGGCAGCGGCGTGTGGCCGGTTCGCGAGCAAGCCGCTGCCGCCGACGGGAGCTTCGTGCTGACCGAAATCCCCGAGGGGATCTACGCGCTGGAAGCCGTGGTGGCGGCGGTAGGCCCCGACGATCCCGAGCTGGCCTCCATTCCGCTGGAGAACGTGACGCCGGAGCTTTCGATCACGCTGGCCTTGGTGCCGGCGTTTCGGGTGCCGGTGGAGGTGCAGGCACCCGACGGCACCCCAGTGGAGGGGGCTCGGGTGACGCTGAGCAACGCCTCGGTGGGGCTGCTGCCACGACTGGCCTCTACCGATCGTGAAGGGTTCGTTGCGATCGGTCCGGTGGTCCCCGGGCCCTACGTGGTGCGAGCCCACGCCGACGGTTGGCTGCCCACGCCGCCCATCGCCGTGACGGTGGAGGGCCCCGACGTCGCATTGCAGGTGCTCACGCTGGCGCTGCCCGGCCGGATCGAGGGCACGGTCGTGGACGACGAGGGGCACCCGGTCGAGGGCGCGCGGGTCGAGCTGTTCGCCGACCACCTGTTCACGGCCGGCGAGGGGCAGGCCCGCGCTCGCTTCGCCCAGGCGGCGCTGCAGACGTCGGGCTCACTGGGGGTGACCACGGGTCCGGTCCCGGAGGTTCCCCTGCGGGCCGACGCGGCGGCTGACCTCGGCTCGACGGTGCGAAGCAATGCCGAGGGGCGCTTCGTGTTCGAGATGCTCACGCCCGGCCGTTATCGGCTCGAGGCCGGGCACGGGCGCTACGCTCGGAGCGAGGTGGAGACGGTGCGGCTGTCGGGCGGCGGCACCCGGGCTGGCGTGCGGCTGGTGCTGCGCACGGGTCACCGTGTGACGGGCCGGGTGCGCGACGGCAACGACCGTCCCGTCGACGGTGCCCTGGTTCGGCTGTCCGATGGGCGACGCACCACCACCAACGCGCGGGGGCTGTTCGACGTGGGCATCGTGCGGGGCCGCCATCAGCTGGTGGCGAGCGCCGAAGGCCTGGCTCCGCGTGCGGTCGACGTGGACGTGCGCGACGAGCCGGTCGATGTGGAGATCGTGCTCGGGCGGGCCCGCGCACGCTTGTCGGGACGGGTCGAGGGCGGCAACGGCGAGGTGCTTCCCGATGCCCGCGTCACGCTCCGGGTCGTCGATGGCCTGTCGCCTTCGGAGATCACGTGGACCGATGCCAAGGGGTTGTATGCATTCGACGATCTGCCGCCGGGCGCGGTCGAGATCGAGGTGGACCATCGAGAGCATGGCCCCCAGACCCGCACGGCGCGGCTGCCTGCGACCGACTCCGAGGTGCGCGTGGACGTACAGCTGTCGCGGGGCTGGACGTTGGAGGTGGACGTGCTCACCGAGGGCGGCGGAGATCCGCTGGTGGGGGTGTCGGTGGAGGGCGGAGGAGTACGGGCGCGCACGGACGACCGCGGGCGCGCGACGCTCGATCGGCTGTCGGACGAGCGCGTGCAGGTCGAGGTGCACGCGCCGGGCTACGGGCTGCGCCGCTTTGCGGTGGACCGCGACGGCGCCGACCGTCGATCGCGTCGCGTCGAGCTCGCCGAGGGGGGCGGGCTGCGCGGACGGGTGACCGATTACCGGGGCGAGCCCGTCGCGGGGGTCGTGGTGGTGGTGCTGGACGCCGAGGAACAGGAGCTGTCCAGAGCCCGCACCGATGGCCGGGGACGCTGGTCGGTCTCGGGTGTCCCAGCCGGGGACGTCCTGGTGCAGGCCGATCCGCCCGCTTCGCGCGAAGATGAACTAGCGTCGGATGCGCAGTCGACCGATGTCTTGCGGGGTCACGTAACACGGGGGGTCGACCTCCGGTTTGACAGGCGGTAATTCGGCCGACTACCGTCGTCGACAGGAAGCGTTCCACGCATGTTCAACGCCCGTTTTCTCGCCCATAGCCTCTGCGTTTCCACCCTCGGCCTGAGCCTGGCGGCCTGTGGCGGTGATCCCAAGCCGGCTGCGACGTCGCCCACGGCCGAATCCGCGCCAGCGGCCGCAGCCGAGACTCCGGAAGCCTCGCCCAAGGCCAAGGCTGCCGACGCGCCGACCGACAAGGTCAAGGTCGTCGAGGGCAAGGCGCCGGGCAACGACGATCGCTACGCGTTGAGCGTGGTGCCGCCATCGGACGCCGCTGCCGGCCAGGAGAGCGAAGTCGTCGTCCGTGTGGTGCCCAAGAAGCCGTGGCACATGAACCTGGACTTCCCCACCTCGCTCAAGGTCGCGCCCCCCGAAGGGGTGGCCCTGGCCAACGCCCACCTCAAGAAGGGCGATGCGAGCACGCTGGACGACAACGCCTGCGAGTTTTCGGTGAAATTCACCCCGGCGCAGGCGGGGGAGCAGGCGTTCACCGGCCAGTTCAAGTTCGCGGTGTGCAAGGACGAGGCCTGCTCGCCGGTCACCGAAGACGTCGCGTTCAAGGTCGCGGTCAAGTAGACGGGTCGGCTACCATCGGCGGCACGTGACCGACTCCGCGTCCTCCGACCTCGACCCCACAGCCGTCGCCCGCATCGAGTCCCTCGCGGCCTCGGTGTCGGCGGAATTCAAGGCGACGCGTCGCCTGCTGAGCTTCGACGAGTGGTTCGCGCTGCTGTGCGCCGAGCCCACGGTGCATGCTCGCAGCGCGGCTCAGTTCGTGCGCGATGCGTTCGAGCACTTTGGCACCCGCAGCGTGCGGACGCCCAAGGGGCAGATTCAGCGCTACTGCCTGTTCGACAGCGAGTTCGACGGCTGGCACCGCCTGGTGGGCCAAGAGGAGGCACAAAACGAGCTGTACGAGGCCATCGAGGGCTTCGTGCGACTGGGCCGGACCAACAAGCTGCTGCTGCTGCACGGGCCCAACGGCAGCGCCAAGAGCACCATGCTCGAGTCGCTGCAGCGGGCCCTCGAGGTCTACTCGCGGACCGAGCGGGGGGCGCTTTACCGGTTTGCGTGGGTGTTTCCCAACCGCCAGCACAGCACCGGGGGCATCGGCTTTTCCGCCAGCCAGGCCCTGCAAGATGCGCTGGGCGAGGAGACGTTCGCACGGCTGGGCAGCGACCAAGTGGACGCGCGAGTGCTCGACGAGGTCAAGGACCATCCGCTGTACCTGCTGCCCGTGCCCGACCGTCGCGCGCTGCTGGAGGAGGTGCTGGGCTCCGAGAAGAACTTCGTGATCAGCGACGCCATCCTCCACGGCGACCTGTCGCACCGCAACCGGAAGGTCTTCGACGCGTTGCTGGCCACCCATGGCGGCGATCTAC
>JAHZJA010000793.1 GCA_022601155.1 Deltaproteobacteria bacterium
GCTGGCCCCGACCGGCGGCACCCGTGACATGTTCATCGCCAGCTACACCTCGACGGGCGCCCATCGTTGGTCACAGCGTCACGGTGGTCCGGGGGCATTGCTGGCCGCGGCCGATCTCGCGGTCAATGACGCGGGCGACGTGGTCGTGGTGGGACGACTGGACGGCTCGGTCGATGTGGGGGGCGGTCTGCTCACCGACGCGGGGGCTACCGACATCTTCGCGATGGGGCTGGATTCGTCCGGGGCCTACCAGTGGTCGCGTGCCATGGGGGGAACCGGCGGCGACCGGGCGTTGGGCGTCGCGGTGGACGGTGGCGGCGGCGCGGTCGTCGTGGGGTCATTCTCGGGCACGGTCGACTTGGGCACGGGCTCACTGGTGAGCCAAGGCTCCTCCGACGGCTTCACCCTGCGCCTTTCCGCCACCGGGGTCTCGCAGTGGGCCAATCGTTTCGGCGGCACCAGCATCGACGGTGGCAACGACGTGGTGCTCGACGGCAGCGGCAACTGCTACCTCGTGGGCGGCTTCTCGGGCGCGGTCGACCTGGGCGACGGGCCTCTGACCACCTCGGGGGGCTTCGATGTGTTCGTGGCCAGCTATGACGCCAGCGGCACGCTGCGATGGTCGCAGGGGGGCGGGAGCTCGGGCCTGGACTACGGCCGCGGTATCACCCTCGACACCGCTGGCAATCCGGTGGCCGCAGGCGGGTTCTCGAGTGCTTCGGCTGATTTCGGCAGTGGGACGCTCACCGGGGCCGGGGCCTACGACACCTGGATCGCCAGCTACGCTTCGGCGACGGGGGCTCCCATGGACTCCGCCAACATCGGCACCAGTGCCGTGGAGCGGGGTTACGACGTGGCGGCTACTCCGGGGGGCACGTTCGTCGTGGTGGGCACCTTCACCGACACACTACCGGTGGCAGGCACGACGTTGGTGAGCGCGGGTGGGTTCACCGACCTGTTCGTGACCAGCCTCGCCCTGTAGCGGCGGTGGGCCACCAGCGCAGGCGCACCGCGAGCGCGCCATGGCCCACGACCAGCGCGGCCGTCTCCGGGCGGCCGCGTCGACGCTGGAGTGCCATCAGTGTGGCGCCCACGGCCACGAGGACGACGCCTGCTCCCAGCGTCACTCCGCCCGCGACGTGCAGCCGATCGACCCGGGCATCCAGAGCATCGAAGCGTTGATAGCCAGCGGCATCGGCCTGGGTGGCGCGCTGGACCTCTCCCACTCCCAGGACGACCGCACCGGCTACCGTGGCGGCGCTGCCCACCGCCAACAAACTCACCGCCAGCGGGCTGGGTCGTCGTGGGGGAGGTGGGGTGTCGAAGGGGTTGGGTTCCGTCAACGCCGTGGGCTCGGGCTCGGGCTCGGGTTCGGGTTCGGGCGGTGGCTGGGGCTCGGGCTGCCGTGCCAGTTGCTCCTGGCACCGCTCCACGTTCTGCACTGCGGCGACCTGTGGCGGACCTCCAACCCCGAGGTCGATGAACTGCTCGTATAGCGCGATGGCTCGGCGACAATCACCCGTGTTGCGCATCGCCTGTGCCCAGCCGTAGAGGTCGCCGGGTTCGCCGTCGACTGCGTAGGCTCGCTCGAAGTACGCGACCGCGTCTGCAAAGCGTCCGCCGTCGTACGCCTCGAGTCCCGCGGCGTGGGCCTCGGTGCCCGACATGCCCTCGGTGACGGGCACCCGCGTCGTGGGCTCCGGTTCGGGCACTGGGGGCTCGGCGGCCGAGGTCGCGGGTAATATCGTGACGCCGACGCCGAGCATGAGCACGAGGCCCAGCCGGACGTACCGCGAGCGGTCTTCGTGGCGTGGGAGACGGTCAGCGACCATCGAGCCCCGGGGGCATCGCCGAGTCGAGGTTCAGGGGCGCCGCGTCGTTGCTGCTCTTCTTTCGGGGGCGGCGACGCGTGGGCTTCTTGCTCCGAGGCGTAGTGGGCTTGGGCTTGGGCTCGACGATCGTCGCAGCGGGGGCGCTGGGCGGCACGGGGATGGGCTCGACGTCCACGGGCGTGCTGGGCTCGACGGCGGGCGTACGCGGCGGCGGCTCGAGGGGGGATGTCTTCGCCGATGGGGGATCGACGGCCACGACGGGGGCCCGTGCCGCGGTATCGAGGGGCTCGGCGTCCGAGGAGCCCGTGGACCCGAGGTACAGGCCGCCTCCGCCGAGCACGACGCCGAGCGCGAGGCCCATCGTCGGTCCCGCCCACGACCGCGATCGCGGCTGTGGCGACGTGTCGACGGGTGTCGGTCGGGCGACGCTCTGCGTGGGTGCATCGTCGGAGACCACGTGGGCCGCGGCCTGGGTGAGGACGGGGGCGGTCTCGGTACCGGTGTCGGGGTTGGGCGCGACGGTGGCTGTCGCCGTGCCGTCGGCGGCGGGCTCGATGGTGTCGGTCGGGGTCAGCTCGGCGGCGATCGCCTCGGTGAACTGCGCCGCCATCAGCCGAGCGACGGTCGAGCCCGACAGCCCCAGGCCCGCCTTCCGGGCGAACTCCTCGAGGTCGTCACGCAATGAGGCTGCGCTCTGGTAGCGGGTTGCGGCGCTCCGCTCCAGCGCCTTCATCACGATCGCCTCCAGTCGCGGCGGGCAGTCGGGGCGCAGCGGCCTCGGCGACGGGGCATCGGCGCGGGCGATCTTGTGGATCAGGCCCACCTCGTTCTCGCAGCGATGCAGGCGCTCGCCCGTCAGCATCTCCCACAGGAGCACCCCCACCGCGTAGACATCGCTGCGCCGATCGACGGCTTCGCCCCGGCACTGCTCGGGCGACATGTACGGGATCTTCCCGCGGAGCATCCCGGCTTCGGTGGCGACCAGACCTGTCCGCGCCTTGGCCACGCCGAAGTCGGTGAGCTTGACGGCGCCCTCGAATCCCACCAGCACGTTGGAGGGGGAGACGTCGCGGTGCACGATGCCGAGCGGGCTGCCCTCGGCGTCGCGCTTGGTGTGGGCGTGGGCGAGCCCCGCACACAGGGCGGAGATGATCGCGACGATCTCGTCGATGCGCAGCACCTGCCCGCGCTCGGCCACCCGGCGCAGGACCTGTCGAAGGTCGCGCCCGCGCACATACTCCATCGAGTAGAAATAGATCCCGTCCTCCACGTCCACTTCGTAGACCGTGGCGATGTTGGGATGATCGAGTGTCGCGGCGAGTCGGGCCTCCTGGATGAAGCGGGCGATGAACTCTGCGTCCTCGGCCAGGTGCGGGAGGATCTGCTTGACGACCACCCGCTTGACGAACCCGCCCAGCCCCGCCGTGCGCGCGAGGTAGAGCCGGGCCATCCCGCCCTCTCCGATACGGTCGAGGAGCGTGAACTTACCGATGGTCTGTCCGGGGCCGGGCGTCCAGTTGGACGCGAACGCTGACCCCGAAATCCCCACGGGCCGATCCTATGCGCCTGCTCTTGCCGCGATCAACCGGCGAATTTTCTCACCCAGGTGGGTGACGGCGAACGTCGAACGGCGTGTCGTCGATTGCATTGCGACAATCAGCCCGAACCACCGTCCTCGCCGCGACCGACGAGGTTGGCCAGCGCGGCGCGCGAGTGGATGCCCAGGCGTTCGTAGACGCGTTCGAGGTGGGTGGCGACGGTACGTCGTGTAATCCCCAGGGCGGCGGCAATTTCCACGTTGGTCATTCCGAGCGCCACGTGTTCGGCGACCTGGCGCTCGCGCGGGCTCAATCGCGCCGTCGGCAGCACGGCTCCCGTGGGGGTCGAGGCGGGCTGTCCCTCCTCGGCGAGCACGTACCGCAGCGTGACCGGCCCCAGCTGAAGGCGATCACCATGGTGGAGTGCGGCCACATCGATTCGCTCTCCGTTGACGAATGTTCCGTTCTTGGAGCCGAGATCGACCAGGTTCAAGGCTTGCCCGACCCGGGTGATGCGGGCGTGCTTGCGCGAGACACCGTCGACGTCGAGTCGGACATCTGCATCGACGACGCGTCCTACGATGGCGCTCTCGCGGTCGAGCTCGATCGTGCGGGGGGCGAGAGCGCCTTGCTCGATCAGCAGTCGTGGGCGTCGCTTCGTTGCTGGCAGCGCGCGGATGGGGCGGGTCCGCGTGGCTCGATCACCCACTCCCATCAGTCTAGCAGGCTGGGGACTGTCCCTCCTCGTCGCGCGTGCCAGGACGCCGTCAGCGGCTCTCGAGGCAAGGCGCGAGCCACCACGACACGGTCCCCACGGCTTTGGCCCATGTTCGTCTCCGGTCGACGACGCCCGGCCGACACTCGGCTCGGGTCTTGGCACGAGCCGCGCCCAGGTCATTGCGAGCCGCGAGCCGTGAGCGTTGCCTTGACACCCGATGAGGCGACCGCTAACCCGAATACGTGGGGCAGCAGCAGCACGAAGTCGCGGCGAGAGCTGCCACTTCGCCGCCGCTTGGGGGGCTTTGCCCCCGCGCGCAGATGTGGGTGTTGGGGCTTGCAGTGGGTGTGGCGGCATCGGTCGCGTGCCATCGGGGCTTCTCCTGTGAACAGGACACGCAGTGCCAGACCGCGCAGGTGCTGGGGCGCTGTGAGGCGACCGGCTCGTGTAGCTTCCCCGACGATTCGTGTCCCTCGGGTCATCGCTATGGCGAGCATGCGAGCGCATCACTGGTCGATGTCTGCGTGGAACCGGGGCAAAGCGGCAGTGGCAGCAGCACCGGGACGGTCCCGCAGGTCGAGACGACGAGCACCGGGCTGGCCACCTCGGACGAGCCCGCCAGCACGGGCTTGCCCGGAGAGTGTCCTCCGCTGCGCGAGTCGGGCCCCGTCGTCGTGATGGCTGATGGCGAGGTCATCGAAGGTCTGCGGATCACGACCGACGGCGTCCCCGGTATTTCGGTGTCCGGCCACAGCGGTGTCACGATTCGCGATTGCGAGATCCACCACGTGGGCGCCCCGGGGATAAGCTTCGCTGCCGCCGATGCGCTCACCATCGAGAACGTCATCGTGGTCCACGACCGCACCGAGCCCGGTCCCCACGCCCATCGCAATCAGGCCAACATCGTGGGGAGCAACTCGCTGGGCCTGGTGATCGACGGCGTGCGGGTGACGCGAGGCTCGAGCGGAATCGAGCTGGCCGACACCCCGGGTGCACTGCTGACGATGATCGAGGGTCACGATGTGCGCGGTCCTGGGCCTCCGGCCAGCTTCATCCAGATCTCCGAGAGCAACGACGTGGAGATCGACGGGTTTTCGTGCGTCAACCCGCTCGATACTGGACGACCGAGCAATCTCGTCGAGCTGCACGAGTCCTCCAACGTCATCGTGCGCAACGGTCTCCTCGACGGCCACAACGCCGAGTTCGGCTACGGCGTGCTGTTCGAACAGACGGGAGGACAGCACGCGGGCGGGCTGGTCGAAGACGTCGACGTCATTCGCATGACCAACGGTGGGTTCTCGGGGTTTCCCTCCGCGTTCGACCTCGTCTTTCGTCGCACGCGGGCCCGCGACAACATCTGCGAGATCGTGTCGGTACCGATCGAGGGGTGCTCGAATCCCGGTCCCAACGATGGATGCGTGCCTGGGTCTGATGGCCGCTCGTGGACGAGCGCGCAGGGGATCAGTGGTCTGCTCATCGAGGACTCGCGCATCTTCGGTCTATGCGAGCACCCGGTGTGGCCCGAGACGGCATTCGTCAGCTGTGATGGTGACGGCAACAGCCTTCCCGACGGCGATTGTGGTCTCACCGAAGAAGATTTCGTACTGCGGCCCCCCATCCAGATCGAGCCGTGTTGGGAGCTTCGCTGAGCCCGCTGTCGGTCGGATGACCGACAGAAAAACCGACATGAATTCGGGCGGGTAGCCGATAGATCCGAGGGGTAGCGCGCTGTAGGATGAAGTGGTGAGGGCGTGTATCGGTGTTTGGGGACTGAGCCTGTTGGTCGGCTGCTATTCCGGCGTCGACGGCTTCGACCCCGCCGGTCTCGTCGATGGTGGGGAGGTCGGCGACGATGACGGAGCCGGCGATGACGACGAGGCAGCCCTCGAGGTCGCGCCCGCCCGCATGCGTCGACTGACGCAAGCGCAGTTCGTGCAATCGGTTCGTGATCTGCTCGCCATCCCGCAATGGGAGCCGCAGACCGCCCTGCCCGACGAGGGGCTCAACGAAGAGAGCTTCCAGCTGCCCAACATGGTGGCGGGCACCGTGACCACCGGGCCGGTCGGCTACAACCGCTATCGGACCGCGGCCAAGGAGGCCTCGGCGTTCGCGTTCGCGTCGGAGCAAGACGTGACGCAGCGACTGGGGTGCTCACCCGGCGACGCCGATGATCCTTGTGTGGCCGCGTATCTCGCC
>JAHZJA010000794.1 GCA_022601155.1 Deltaproteobacteria bacterium
CGTGAGCGACGTGCCCGTGCTCGTCTTGCGGCGTCGTTTCGCGCCGATCCACCACACCGCGGCCGCCCCGGCCGCGAATAGACCCACCGTCGTCGGACTCGGGCCATGCTTCTTCTTCGTTGCGGTCGCCATCACTGTCATCCCTTTCTCAGGCTCTTGAGCACACCCCAAAGCAAGTGCCCGACCTCGATGCCCGCCTCGATGGACGCCAAGTCATCCTCAGCCTCGGACGTCTCGTGGAGGGGAGATTCTCCGCGCTTGGCATGCGGCTGGTCGGGGTCCGCCAGCACGGCAAGGATCTTCTGCCCCACCAACAGCGCGGACCGTTGCTCGTCATGAGGCAGCGCCATGAGCACCTGTTGTCCGGAGGGAAGCGCCACTGCCACACCGCCCTCGATCGATTCAATGCCGATCAGTTTCATGATTCAGGTCCCCGTTGGATCGAAGTCGATGTCGCCCTCGGTCTCGTCTTCGGGCCAGTCCGCCTCGAACACGGCGGCGAGATCAGGAAACAGCCACAGCCGCGTGTACAGGTCCCACAGCACCGCGTTGACGGCCGGATACGTCGACCGGTGCCACTGCTGGTACGCGTCGTACTCCTCGCTGAACTCGACCCATCCGCTGAACGTCCCGTGGATGGTCACCCCGCCGAGCGCGAACTCCTCCCACTCCCCCGTGCAGGCCTGGGTGGCCGTCTCGGGCGACATCCCCAAGTCCTCGAGCTGAGGGCCGACCAGCAGCTCGTACAGCAACGCGACCGGATGGTGGACCGCTTCGGGGAACGTCTCGACGAGGTCTCGTGCCCGCGGCAGGAACACTTCGGAAAACCAGTGCTCCCCCTCGAACACCGCCTGGCAGTCGGTGGTGATGAACAGCGCGTACGAAGCGTCTTCGTACTGTTGAAGCTGCTCATGCGTCGTCCCCGGGTACACCTCGATCGGTCGCGGATCGCCCATGTGGGGCGGTCGGGGTTTGGCGCCTGGGCCTGGAAACGGCTCCGGCGTCTCGGGATCGGGCTCGGGCTCCGTCGGCCCATCGTTGGAGGGCGGTTTGGGAAGATTGGGACCTCCCGGGCGCCACGGCTCGGGCTGCGGCCCATCGAAGACATGGGGCGGTTCCTCCACCACCCATGGGTCGGTCGTAGGCGTCGGTGTCGGCTTGGGTGCGGTCTTGGCCTTCGGCTTCGACTTGGGCTTGCGGGTGGCAGCCCAGGCCACGGCGAGTGCAATCGGCAGAATGAAGAGCGGATCCATGGTCGTGAACCTCCGGAGTCAAACGGGAAACAGCAGGGCACGGCCGGGGTCGCCGGTTTGTTCGAGCACGGTGAGCGCGGCCTCCACCGCCTCGAAGATCGTGTCGAACAACCCGAGGATCGCCGGGTGCGGGTAGTAGTCGGGGTGCGAGTCGATGTCGGTCTGGAGCTCGCGGAAGCTCAGCGTCGACCCGTCGGGTGCGTGCACGAGCGGCTCGGGGCACGTGCCGATTTCGCCGTCCAGGATCGCGTAGGTCATCGAGACCGCATCCAGCAGCCCCCGAGATTTCGCCTCGGCCAGGTCACCGCGCGTCGTCTCGAACACCTCGTCGAGCAATCGTCGAAAGCGGGGCTGCGCCGTCTGGAGGATCCACAGCTCGGGCATGTCCCACGACGAGCAGTCGTCGGCGAGCAGGAGCGGTGTCTTGGGGACCTTGGTGGGCGCCGTCGGGCCAATGGGTGGTCGGCGCTTGACGGTGCGCTTGCGACGGCTGTGCGAGTACAAGCCGTAGCCTGCCAGGGACATCAGCCCTACGGTGAGAGGTTCGATTGCCATGATCGTTCACTTGCCTTTGGTCTTGGTCTTGTTCTTCTCGAGCAGGAGGTAGCCGCCGAGGCCCACGACGCCGACGGCTGCCCCCACCCCCCACGCGAACCGACGGACGGTCCGTTCGCTCGGAACGACGTACTGTTTGATCGCCCCGCGAACCTTCCGGAACGCGTCGGCCGTGCGCTGGGCGAGGTGCTTGGCGCCCTCCCCCAGCGTCGTCACGAGGCCGCCGAGGGTCTTGTCGAGGAGCCCCAGCAGCGTGCCCAACAGCTCTTGTTGGAACTCCAGCGCAACACCGGTCTGGTGAAGCAATGACAGCGCGGTCAGCAGATCGGGCCCGTCGCACGCGGGGCTGCCGAACTCGATGCTCCACCGCTCCTGGCAGGTCTCGCGATCCCACAGCAGGATCGGACCCTCGACGTCTTCTTGGTAGGACTGCCAGCGCTCCTCGGTCCACTGGGACGGCGGCGACGCGTCGTCGAAGAACGGCTGGTAGAGGTTCGTGTAGCGCTTCGTGAGACCGACCAGGTCACTGTCGAAGCCGGCCAGGCCCGCCTCTCCCAGATCCGTCTGCGCCCGAAGCTTGGTGATCTCCACGACGAGGTGGCCGAGCATCTCGACCAGCCCGAACATCACGTCGACGTGGAGACGCGGCTCGTTGAACTCGGCCGCGTTCGACCGCGCATCGAGGTAGACCTGCTTGATGTCGGCGTACAGGCGTCCAACATCGAGCGTGC